>JALYXG010000583.1 GCA_030947205.1 Chloroflexota bacterium | reverse complement strand
CTCGATCCCACCGTCTACGGCCCCGCCCCCGGCCCGGCCATCGAGCAGGCGGCGCGCGAGCACGGCCTGCTCGCCCGCATCGGCAAGAACTTCGTCGTCTTTGCTCCACCGCTAACGATTGACGCGGCGGGCATCGCAATGATGGTAGATCGCCTCGAAACGAGCATCGCCGCTGTGGTGGGATGAACCTCACCCCCCACTGCCCAGAGGACACCCGCTCTTTATTGCTGACAAGCAATGGAGAGCGGGTGCCTCATCGCGATACCGAGGCGTTCCACAAACATTCGGCTCTGATAAAATTGCTCCCCCTCTCCTTTGCTGACAAGCAAAGGAGAGGGGGCCGGGGGTGAGGTTCCCTTACTTCGGCGGATCGTGCGGGCTGTCGTCCGCAACAAAGACGCTGTCCCAGGAACGAACGAAGATGTTCGTGTTCGGGACGACATTCCCTTGCTTGTTCTTCGGGATACCCTGCACGTACGGCTTGATCGCGTAGTAGTCCGTCCGCCAGTAGAGCGGCATATACGCGAACTGCGACTGGATGCGGGTTTCGGCCTGATAGTACAAATCGAGACGCTTCTGCTTGTCCGTCTCCGCCGCCGCTTTTTTGCAGAGGGCGTCGAACTCCGTGTCCGTCCAACTCTGCCGCGCGCCGTTCCCCTTGTTATGGATCGAGAAGGTCTGATAATACTCGTTGTGGGGATCGGGGTAATCCTGGTACCAGCGGTAGAGCAGGAACTGCAAGTCCAGCGCGAATCGGCGCGAGTTCCAAACCTTGGTTTCCAATGGCTCGATCGCCACATCCATGTTCAGGTTCTGCTTCAACTCACGCGCGATCTCGTCGGGCGTCCCCACCGGAATGTCGGGGTCCGACGAGTTGTACGAAAGGGTGATCTTCGGCCAGTTCCGTCCGCCCTCGAACGTCGTCCCTTTCAGGGCAGCCATCGCCGCTGCGGGATCATACTTTTGCAGATTCTTCAGCTTGCTGTCATCGTCGTCGAAGTAGCCGAAGACGCCCGGCGCGGTCATCGCATATGCCAGCGTGTTGACCTTCTTGCCGACCTGGTTGACGAGGCGATCCTTATCAATAGCGAGGATCGTCGCCTTGCGGACTTCGAGTTTATCGAACGGCGGGTGGCCGGTGTCGGGGACGAGGAAACGTGTGCCGGGATACAGGTACGGGTACGCCTGGCTCTTCAGTTTCGCGTCGTTGCGGAAGCGCTCCACCTCACTCGCGGGGAGGATTTGGATATCAATGTCGCCGTTCTCGTAGGAGAGCGTGTTCTTCACCGTGTCCGGCAGGATCGGCACACTGATGAACTTCTGGCGGATCGCTTTGGCATTCCAATACTTGTCGTTGCGCACGAGGGTAATCAGCGATTCGTGCTTCCAGCCAGTCATCGTCCACGGGCCATTGCTGACGACCGGGCCGCCGACCTTGTTCGGGTCCGTCCACGAGGTAGAAGCGATCCCCTTTGCGGGGTCATACTTCTTGACGAGGTCTTCGCGGGCAGGCGCGGCGGAAACGAATGCGAACTGGTTCGGGATCAGCCCGTAGAACGCATCGCCCGTCACCTCGAAGGTGCTGTCGTCCACCGCCCGCACGGCGACACCCTGGGCGAGTTTGTCCAGTTGATCGGCGGGCGCTTTTGCGTCGGCGGAGGAGAACTCGGCCGCGCCCTTGATGACGCTGTCCCAGAACGACGCGTAGCCGTTGCCGGTGCGCGGGTCAATGCTGCGGCGAATTGAATACACCCACTGCGGCGCGGTGACGGGCATGCCGTCGCTCCAGATCGCGCCCTTGCGAATCTTGAAGGTATAGACCGGGCCATTGTTGCTGAACGACTCCGCGAGGTCGGGCAGGACGTTGAAGTCCTGATCGTAGCGTAGCAGTCCCGCGTGGATCATGTAGACACCCTGCGCGTAGGTGTCGCCGTTGTAGTCGTTGTGCGCCGGTTCGTTGGTCAGGATTGTGCCGTCAATGAAGACCTTCTTGCTTTCCGGCCCGGTGGCGGCAGCGGCGGTCGTGCCGACCGGGGCCGCAGCCGAGGCGACCGATGCGGTCGCGGCGGGAGCGACGGACGAGGCGGCAGGAGCCGCCGTATTCGCTGCCACGCTTGGGGCGGTAGTCGGTGCGGCGGCCGCTACGGTCGGCGCGGCCACTGACGCCGCCGGTTTGATCGCAGTGGCCGCCGGTGCGCTGGTCGCGGTCGGGCTGGTGCTTCCGCCGCAGGCGGCGAGGGCGGCGGAACCGGCGACGGCGCTCGCCATCGCAAGGAACTGGCGGCGCGGCATCCCCGCGCTACGTAGATTGCGCTCAAGTCGCGCGAGCATCTCCGGTTCGCGCAGCACTATGCGGTCGTCGGTCCGGTCGTTACCCTTCATACTGGTTGTCTCCCCTCTGCACCGGCGGATACCCGCCGACATCGCCGCCTCCCCCGAGGCGACGCACCCACAACCCCGCGTATCCCCTATCGAACCCG
>JALYXG010000578.1 GCA_030947205.1 Chloroflexota bacterium | reverse complement strand
TATCAGCGTAGCGAGAAGGCGCTTGTGCTAGCGCTGATGGAGATGTATGTCGAGGGTGTCTCCACGCGCAAGGTGCGGGAGATCACCGAAGTTCTGTGTGGGACGAGTTTCTCGAAGAGTCTCGTATCGGAGTTGGCAGGACAGCTCGACGAGGAGTTGGACGCGTGGCGGAATCGCCCGCTGACGGAGACGACCTATCCGTATCTGAGCGTCGATGCCCGGTACGAACACGTCCGGCAGGGCGGCCAGATCGTCAGCCAGGGGGTGCTCATCGTCGCCGGTGTCCGAGCGGATGGGCATCGAGAGATTCTGGCGGTGGAGGTTGCTGACACGGAAAGCGAGGCGACCTATCACCAGTTGTTCCGCGACCTCAAGGCGCGTGGCCTCAGCGGGGTGCGACTGGTGACGAGCGACAGCCATGCGGGACTGAAGGCGGCGATTGACCGGCATTTCCAGGGCGCGAGTTGGCAGCGGTGCCAGGTCCACTTTTCTCGTGATCTGGTCGGCATGGTCGCGGCAGGGCGACGCGCCGAGTTGGCGGCCGATGTTCGAGAAATCTTCGCGGCGACGACACGGGAACAGGCACTGACAACAGCAGAGGCGGTGGCGGCACGGTGGGAGCCGTCCCATCCGGCAGTTGCCCGGCTGGTGGAGGAAGGGATTGAGGATTGTCTGGCCTGCCTCGCATTTCCGCTGGCGCATCGCGTGCGGATACGCACGACGAACGGATTGGAACGGCTGAACGAGGAGATCAAGCGACGCACGCGGGTGGTGCGCATCTTCCCGAACGCCGAGGCTTGTCTGCGGCTCGTGACGGCCTTGTGCGTGGAGCAATCAGAGGAATGGGTGAGTGGGCAGCGCTATCTCGACATGGACGCGCTATGCCGGAGCGCCCAAACCGGAGAGAAGCCGGCACAATGATTGGTGGTGAAGAGACCGGCGACCCAACGATGAAGGATAACGCGTGGCCGGTACTCCGTTTCGTTCAATCGGAAAGGAGGCTACAATCCCCTGAGCGACCAGCGCACTAACCGAGGAGGCGGGACGATGGGCGAGCGTGACTACATGCGTGCGGTCAGCGCGCAGCACACGGCGGCGGACCTCGGCGCGAAGATCCTTGCCGGCCTGCGCGCCGCCGGCAAGGATCCCGATTCGCTGCGGCTCGAAGACCTCGCGCAGGGGGACCAGTTGCACGCTGGCGGCGTGCCCGCGACGCGCGCGCTCATCCGGCGCGCTGCCATCGAGCCAGGGATGCGCGTCCTCGATATCGGGGGCGGTCTGGGCGGCCCGGCGCGATTGATTGCCCACGACGCCGGCTGCTCCGTCACCGTGCTGGATCTCTCCGAGGAGAACTGCGAGGCCGGGGCAATGCTCACCGCGTGCGTCGGCCTATCGGATCGCGTCACCTTCCGGCAAGGGAGCGCGCTCGCCATGCCGTTCCCCGACGGCGCATTCGACTGGGCCTGGATGCAGCACGCGGCGATGAACATCGCGGAGAAGGAGCGGCTGTTCCGCGAGATCCATCGCGTGCTGCGGCCCGGCGGTCGGCTCGCGATGCACGAGATCATGGCAGGGCCGGTACAGCCGCTCCTCTTTCCCGTCCCGTGGGCGCCCGACGCGTCGATCAACTTCCTGCAGCCGTCCGCGGAGATCCGCGTGCTGCTCGCGGCGATCGGTTTCGGCGAGGTGGAGTGGGTTGAGGAGCGGGAAGCGCTGCTCGCCGGGATGCAGGCATCCGCTGCGGGAGGGCCGCTGGCGAATCCATACCCACTCGCCGCGCTGGTGATCTACGGCGAGCAATACCCCGAGATGGCGCGCAACGTCGGACGCAATCTGCGGGAAGATCGCATCACCATCGTCCAGGCGGTAGTGGAGCGGCCCTGACGCGTCGGGATCGGTCGTCGCCATGCGCGCCGCGCGGTACCGCGCGAAGAGAGGAGGCAGCCGACGTACTATGTCGACCGACGTGGAGGAATGTACAGAACTTCCCGGACACAACCGCGTGGCAAGCACTCTTACCCGCCGCAATACCGCCAGCGGAAATAGTGCTGGCCGATGTTGCCCATCTCCACCTTGAACGCGTCGGGGTTGTCCGCCGTATACGTCAACACCCGTCGCTCGAACACCTGCACCATCACCTGCTTCTGCACGCCGCCGACCTTCACCGTGGTCATGAACGGCTCACTCTTGGCATACCCGATCGTCTGCAGCCCCACCTTCGTGCGGTAATCCGCGAACGCGCTCGCCACATTGTGCTGCGTCGGAAAGTCATAGTTCCCGATCACGGTCGGGCCGGTGGTGAACGGGCCGGGCGTGCCGGGGGTGATCGTGCCGTCCGCGCCGACTATCGCGGTGATCGGTAGCCCAAGCCGGCTGGCGGGCGTGGTCGCGAGGAGCGTCGCCTTGGCCCCGAGCGTCGCGTAGGTCAACCCGCCGTCCGGATCGCCGGCGATCGGGATGTTCGGCGCAGGCTTCGGGTCGAAGGTCGCGTCGGCGCGCTGGATCTGCCCGGTGATCAGTTCGCTCGCGAGCAGACCGCTGGTGACGGTGGTGCCACGCAGTTCCATCCTGCCCTTATCGAAGTACTGCACGAGGCGAGGGTGGCTATCGTACATGTCCTGCGCGAAATACGTGAAGGCGGGTCCCCAGAAGTTGGGCGCCATCGACTCACCCGCCTGGTACTGGTCACGGAACGGTTGCAGCGTGACCGGGGCGTTCGGCGCGATGTCGCCGCAACTGGGCACCGCCGCCGTTGTGGTTGCGGCAGGCGCGGCGGCACTCGGCGTCGGCGCCGGCGGTGGGGTCGCGATCCCCGGCTGCAACCGCCCGACCTTCGTCCCCGCAATGAACCAGATGTTGCCATCCGGGCCGACCGTTATCCGCAGGGTGTTCGAGAACTCGGGGACGGCCACCGGGTATTCGGCGGTGATCGCCCCCGCATACGTCATGCGGCCAATCGTCGGGTCTGTCTTCTCCCCCACCAGCTTCCCCTGTCTGACGAACCAGAGCGCGTCCGGGCCCACCACAACCGTGACGATACCGCCGCCCACGGTATATTCATCGAGGAGGACCGTGGCCGTGCCCACCGGGGTCAGCTGGTAGATTCTCGTGCAGAGACCATGCTGGCAGGGGCCGCTGGTGAACATGTAGAAGTTCCCGTCGCCGCCGACCGTCATGCCGTAGGTCGCGTTTGCATAGTCCGTGAGCGGCGTCTCGGCGATTACGCCCGCCGGGGTGATGTGCGCGAGCGCGGCGGGCAGCGACATGCCGTCGATGAACCAGAGGTTGCCGTCCACCGCGAGCGCGAGCGGCTGCGGCGAGTCCGGCGTCGGATACTCGGTGACGGCGCCCGCGGGGGTGATCCTGCCGATCTTCTTCTCCTTCATCTCGGGGAACCACATGTTGCCGTCCGACCCGCGCGCGAAGCTCTCGACATCGTCCGCCGGCAGCGCGAAGTCGGTGACCACGCCGGCAGCGGTAATCCGCCTCGCCTTGCGGCCCCCGCTCCCTTTCGCAGTGAGAGTCCAAGCACTCCCATCCGGGCCCGCGCCGAGATAGTAGGCTGGTCCCGCGATCGGGGGGACGTACTCGGTCACCACGCCCGCCGTCGTGATTTTGCCAATCTTGGTCGCGTCACCGTTCGGGTCCACCCGTTGGTACCAGAGATTCCCGTCCGTCCCCGCGACGAGACCCGCGACCGTCTCGGTGCCGGCGGGCAGGTCGAAGACGGTGATCCCGGGCGCGTCTGCGCGCGATACCGGCGCGAAGGCGAACGCGAGACTGCTCGCGAGGAGCGCCGCGAGCCCGAATACCGGGAGGCGGTGGGAGACGGCACGTTGCATGACGGGCTCCTTCCACGATGTCAATGTCGACGCATGGGATTGCCACGGCCTGCGCTGAACAATCGCCGAGTCGTGATACCACGGGTGCGCATCGCTCAGGTTTGTTTTCGGCATCGGGTATTCCCGCAGTGCAGGTCGATCGCCAGCGCCAGTGCAAGGATACGCATTCCCTCATTGAAAACGCTTCGGGACGTTCTACGGTTCCCTCGAATGGGAATGTTACTCAGCGGGGAGCGGAATGACGACAGAAGAGACAATGGCGATCACCGAACGACGCAAGTCCTTGACGAAGATGCAAGCGCGCTATCAGGCAGCGATAGGGTGCACCCCAGACTGACAACTCCGCGCAGTCGCCGTTCCTCGCTCACTGCCCCCGTCGAAGGAGCTCATGCAGGCGGGCGATGTGCGCCGGGCGCGTGCCGCAGCACCCGCCGACCACCGTCGCCCCCCGATCGAGCCAGCGCGCCGCGTGCGCCGCGTATGCACCCGGATCGAGGTCGTCCCGCAGCCCGAGCGTCCCATCCGTCTCTCGGTCACCGTCGAGGGTCCAGTCCTCCGGGACCGGCGCGAAGGTGTTCGCGTAGCCGCCCACGTACGGCAGCCCCGTCGCGACCAATGGGCCCATCGCCGCAGCGATACTCTCGGGCGCGCAGCAGTTCGCCAGCATGCCGCCGATCGGCAACCCGGCGAGCGCGGCCGCCGCCTCGGCGATCGTCTCGCCGCTGCGCAACCGCCCGGAGCAATCCTCGTGCAAAGTCCACGACACCCAGACGGGCTTGCCGGTCTGCACGGCGGCGTGGGCGGCGGCATACCCCTCCGCGGCGCTCGCCATCGTCTCGCAGATGAAGAGATCGACGTGGGGCGCCAGCAACTCCGCCTGCTCGCGGTAGCGCGGCTCGATCTCCGCGAATGCGCCCACCCGATCGGGGCGGTAGCTGCCGCGCAGCGGGGGGAGGGAACCGGCGATCAGGACGTGCCGGCCTACCTCGTCGCGGGCCTGCGTCGCTATTTGGCATGCGAGCGTATTCAGCACGGCGAAACGGTCCTCGATTCCCGCGCGGGCCAGATCGGCGCGGATCACCCCATAGGTGTTGGTGGTGATGATGTCCGCGCCCGCGTCGATGTAATCGCGGTGCACCGCGCGCACGATGTCGGGCGCGACGATCAGGGCGTTGGCCGACCAGATCGTGTCCAGAATATCGACGCCACGGAATCGCAACTCGCGGCCCATGCCGCCGTCCAGCAACATCGGTGCAGTGCGTTGAAACGTGTCGCCCATCTCGTATCCCCCCGCCTACCGCCCATCGGAGTCACGCGTGTAGCGTACACTATTTTCCCTTTCGCTAATCGCCCCCGAGTTCGAGTTGTCGCCGCTGTGGACGAGGCGGACGGCTTCAGCCTTGAAGGCGGGGGATAGGGCGCATGAGGATTCGGTATCGGGACCTCTCCATCGATTCGCATAGATGCAAATCATCGGGTGTCCACCAAACGGACGAAACTCCACCGATACTGCCTGTGTGCGCTGTTCTGCAGAGCATCGCGACTGTAGAGGATGTGCTGCGCGCCCCCGACGTCCTCCGCACTGCCGGGGTAGAACCGAACGGGGAACCGATCTGCATGGGTGGATGCCCGCCCTCGCGGTCTTCTGCGACGACCCCGACGGGAAGACGCTTTCGATCTCGTCGCGGAGGTGATGGCAGCCGTCGCGGATGTGTGCGTGTCCTTCCCCATGCGCCGGGGGCCCGATGTCACCCGCAGCAACTATCTCCGATCCGGCAAAAACAGGACGCGCTGATCTCCACATCGGCGCGGGCCACCGCCAGATCGAGCCGGGTCTGCGCCGCCGCCGCTTCCGCGTGTTTGCCCTGGCGGTGCAGACATTCCACGTACCCGTGCAGACTCCAGACATTGTTCGGATGCCTGGATGCCCGGCTGAGTGTCGCGTCCAGACCCAGGTCGGCCCGATACACCTGTGCCGCCTCTTCGACACGGCCCTGCTCCAGGAGTAATGCCCCCAACGCATGCCGGGCTGGTTGCATCCAGCCCCACGGTTCGTCATAGGGCAGGCTGTCATCCCGCGTCACCGCCGTGCGGAGGTGGGCGAAGGCGCTGTCGTAGTGGCCCTTGCGGTACTCGATCTCCCCCCGCAACATCCCATCGGCGATCGCGAGGAGATCGGTGCAGGTATTGTTGAAGAGTTTCCGGGTCTTCGACACACGAGCGAGTGCGTCACTGAAGCGCCCCAGTTCGGCCACTGCATCGGCGATTTGCCCACGCGCCGCGTAGGCGATCCCTCGGGCATAGTGCCACAACGCGGTCGTCACGCAGTAGAACGCGGGGTCGTCCGGTAGGGGCTCGTCAAGGATCTCCTGCCAGCGGCCAAACCGCACCAGCGCATGCACCTTCATGCCCAGGAAGCCCTCCAGCCAGTCGGCCATGGGCGGCGTGGTACGCCGCAGCAGCGCCTCGGGGATCGTCGCGACCAGTCCCTCGGCGGCTTCGAGCGCCGGGCGGAATTGGCCGAGGAACATCGCCGCGTAGAGCTTGAAGTGATAGTTGTGGACGCGGTAGAACGTGTAGCCATTGAACGCCCCTTCCCGTTCCAGATACTTGCCGTCGGCACGAATCGCCCGGTCGTTGGCGACCAACCCCGCATAATAATCGCCGCAGAGGATGTCAATGTGTGAGGGCATGTGCAGCAGATGTCCGGCATCCGGTGCGAGGTCGCGGAGCGTATCGCTGGCCCGCAACGCCCGCTCCGGATGGGGCGACATTTCCATGGCATGGATGTAAAAATGCAATACGCCCGGATGCGGCCCGTCCCCGCGCCGTTCGACCAGTCGCTGCGCCTCTTCCAGCACCGCCACTGCCTCGAGCGTGTCCGCGCCCGGTGTCGGCCCACCGCTCTTGAGGTCCCACAGCTGCCAGGGCGTGCGGTTGAGCATCGCCTCGGCAAACAGCGCACCGACGTCGAGATCGTCGGGAAACGCGGCGTAGGCATCCCGCATGGCTGCCGCGTAGGCATCATTCCAGGCGAGCAAGTCGTCAATGCTCGTCGCCTGATCCGACTGATATCGCCGCGCAAGCGCCTGGATGAGCGCCCGCTCCACCGGCGTCGCGCGGTCCGTGCACGCGAGCGCGGCCTCGGTCGCCCGGCGGGTGGTCGCCAGCGTCTCCGGCAACTCGGCCGCGGTGAAGTCTTCCCATTTCCTGTTGTAATACGCGCCGGACGCGGACGCGATCCCCCAGTGTGCCATCGCGCAGCCGGAATCGCGTTCGGTGGCCATGCGATAGCAGCGCACGGATTCCTCGCGGTTGAAGCCGTAATACCAGCGTAAGCCGCGATCGCACCAGATCTGCGCCTCCGGTGAACTCGTCGTCACCGGACGGCTGTACGATCCCAGATCGTAGTAAGCATCCATTGCTCTCACCTTTCTCCGCGTGTACAGGACGTGCCGGCATGAGGAGATGCGTCGTTTCGTGAAGATCTCTCCGAAACCGATTCCCGATGCATTCCAGACGGACACCATCGCCTCACATCATACAGGAGACCGATCATCTCCTGCCGACGAACGGGTGAATGCTGCAGAGCAATCGCCTCGCATCCATTTGAGAACCCTGCGCAAGGCATCGGACAATGGCTTCAGACGGAGTGCGGATTAGCGAATGGAGCGCGAGGACCGGTCGTTCAGGCGCGCGATGGCGAAACCCGGCAAGTCTCAGAATCTCCGCTCGTAAGTGGCGGATGAGACGTTGAAAATGGGCCGGGATTCGCAACGCGATTCATTGGCAAATCGGAACGATCGAAAGCTGTTCGGGATTGTCTCGCCAAACGGCGAGCGTGTTGAAAAAGCCACCATATGGGCTGTTCAGGTACACGGATGCGGCGTTTGCCCCGCCAAGATCGTGACCGTGCCGAGTTCCTGCTGGACGGTCGAAATCACTTCATCTACTGACCACTGCTGGTGGTTCTCCCAGGTGTCCGCATACATCTTCGTGCCGATCTCTGCTCGGATCCGATCCAGCAGGCGATCGTTTTCCGTTTGCTCCAGCGGGGAAAGGCGAATCCCCGCGCGCTCGCGTACCGATGCGGCCGCGGCAGCGAGGCGGGCCGCCAGGCGGGGAGCGCCGTGCCGCGATGCGACATACGCCAAGCCGTCGAAGGACCAGGAGAGGCCCGGGCGGAAGTCCAACTCCCGGGCGGTGATCAGGCTCATCATGAACTCGCCGTAGGCGTCCGCGTGCGCACCCTGCTCCAGCAAGACGTGGGCGAGACGGGTGCGCGCCCAGACCGTCGCCTGCCGGTCGCCGAGCGCGGCCCAGATGGCGAGGCTCTCCTCGTTCATCCGCCGCGCCGCGTCGAGATCGTTGGCGCGGAACGCGGTCAGGGCGAGGAAACTCAGCGAATCGGCGATGCCCTGCCGGTTGCCGAGTTCCCGGTTTATCGCCAGGCTGCGCTGGAACAGGTCACGGGCGTCCGCCTGCTCCCCCTGCTGGAGCGCCACGTAGCCCAGGTTCGCCAGCGCATCGGCGGCACGCTTGCGGTCGTTCAGCCGGTGGCTGAGCGCCAGACTTTCCCGGCTCGCCGCGGAGGCGCGCGCGTAGTCGCCGGACTCGCGGGCCAGGAACCCGGCGGCATTGAGAGCATCACTGCACAAGTGCGGGAAGGCCATACTCTCCGGCAATCGGGTGAAGCGGATCGTCTGCTCATACCCCTCGACGAGATGACCGCGGACGAACCAGTAGACGTTCAGCGCCCGGGCGAGCCGCAGACCCAGGTCCGCGTACGCGCGCTCGTGCGCCCACGCGAGCGCGGCGCGGAAGTTGTCATCATCGCGCGCGAGGCGGTCGAGCCATGTCGCCTGATCCGCACCCTCGAGATGCTCCACCGCCCGCTGCGCAAGCCCGGCGAGATAGCGGGCGTGGCGGTCGCGGATATCGGCCTCCTCGCCGCTCTCCGCCAGTTGCTCCAGGGCGAACTCGCGGATCGTCTGCAGCATGGCGAAATGCGGTTCTCCGTCATCTCCTCTATCCCGCCGGACCATACTCTGATCGACCAATGATGCCAAGCAATCGAGCAGGTCGAGCGGGAGATCGCCCTGCTCCTCGTAGATCGCCCCCAATCCATTGAATGTCCAGCCCCCGGCAAACACCGCCAATCGCCGGAACAGCAGGCGCTCGGGCACGGTCAGCAGCGCGCAGCTCCACGCGATCGTGTCCCGCAGTGTCCGTTGCCGCGCCGGCAAGTCTCGTGGACCATCGGTCAGGAGAGGAAGCAGCCGCCCCATTCGCCTAAGCATCGCCTGCGGCGTTAGCAGCTTGATCCGTGCGGCGACGAGTTCGATCGCCAGTGGCAAGCCATCCAGGCGGATACAGATCTCCGCGACCGCCGCCGCGTTCCCCGGTGTGATCGCGAAATCGGGCCGTCCGGCCATCGCCCGATCTATGAACAGCGCGATCGCCGGGACTTCAGCAAGCTCGGCCGGCGGGGGCAAGCGCGCGCGATCGGGAAGTGCGAGCGGCGATACCGGGAACTCACGCTCCCCGCGGATGCGCAGGGGCGCGCGGCTCGTCGCCAGCACCTTCACTGCCGCGCATTGACCGAGAAAGTCGGCGAGCGACGGCACCGCGTCGCGAAGGTGCTCGCAGTTATCGAGCACGAGGAGCAGCCGCTTCCCCCGCAGATACGTACACAGCCGCGCAAGCACCGGCTGCCCCGCCGCCTGACCGACTCCGAGGGTGTCGGCGATGGTCGACAGCATGAGGCTGGGGTCGACGAGCGAGGCGAGCGGGACGAACGCCACGCCGTCGGGGAACGTCGCGCGCAGTTCTGGGGCGACGTGCAGCGCCAGCGCGGTCTTTCCCACGCCGCCGGGGCCGGTCAGGGTGACGAGCCGAGCCGCATCACTGCCGAGGAGTTCGCGAACCGCCGCAATCGTCACCTCCCGCCCGATCAATCCGTAGGGGGGGCGAGGAAGGCCGGGGGAGTCCGATCCGCGATGTCGGTTCCGAACCGCAGCGGCGGCGCCACTGCGTGCCGCCAACTCGAAGGATGCGCGCGTGTCGGCATCCAATCCCAAGGCCTCGGCCAGGCGACGTACCGTGTCGCCGTATGGCTCGCGGCCGTCGTGCTCGAGATACTTGATGCCCCGGATGCTCAGCTGCGCGCGCTCCGCCAGTGCTTCCTGGGTCAGCCCCACCGCTAATCGAAGGTGCCTGAGCAACGCGCCGAAGCTGGAATCGTTGTGCGTGTCCATATCCTCTGCCTGCGTACCGATGCGCGACATCGCGCGGCAGCGGCCAGCCGTTCGCTCGCACCGCCGACCGAATCCAAAGAGACGGTGAGCCGTATCGTAGCACCGCCATGTCCGGGGTGAACAGCCGACTGTGCACGTCAGTGTGCCCGCGTTGTGCCTGGAAACGTTGCGCCCGCAGCCGCACACTATCGTCACGAGGCCGCATGCAACACACCGATCGTTCATCGGTCTCTCGGCGGCGGTTTTGGTGCGGTATCGGAGCAGTGGGGGTTTGCCATGGTGCTCGGCCAGCGCGTTCCGCAAGCGATCCATGAGGCGGTTATCCAGGATGTCAGGAGCACGCTGCGCGGCGAGCTGCTCGAGCCCGGAGACGACGGCTATGATGCCGCACGCGCGGTCTGGAACGGGATGATCGATCGACGACCGGCGCTGATCGCTCGCTGTCGGGGCGCGGCGGACGTGATCGCCT
>JALYXG010000567.1 GCA_030947205.1 Chloroflexota bacterium | reverse complement strand
CTAACCCCCGGCCCTTTCCCGCGAGGAAGGGGTGACTCAATCCAAGTACCGTGGCGTTTACCAACAATTGGGGCATCATCGTGAGCATGTATTTGGTGGAGGCAGGCTGGAAGCCCGCCACCACTGGAGAAAAGCCACTATCTACATACTACGCAACCTTTGAAGGATGAGCTGATCGCTGATGGATGATCCATATCTACCGCCCGAATTGCCTGCGGATCGCGTCGTCGCGCGGATTGGACTAATCTCGGATACGCACATGCCGGAACGGTGTGCCGAAGTGCCGTCGGCAGTCTTCGACACGTTGCGCGGCGTGGACATGCTGCTGCACGCGGGCGATGTCGGGGAATTGTGGGTGCTGGATCGGTTGAGCGCGATTGCGCCGGTGATCGCAGTGCGTGGGAATGACGAGACGGCAGGCGTGCAGCAGGAGTTGCCCTATCAGCAACTTGTCATCGCGGGTGGCGTGCGAATCCTCCTCACGCACGGGCATTATCCCGAACGCGCGACAGAGATGGAATCGCGCAAGGACGACGCATGGCAACCCAAACTCGCCCGGCGCGCGGCGATGGGCCAGCGGGCCGGTGCGCGCGTTGTCGTCTTCGGGCATACGCATGTCCCGATGGCGTTCGAGCACGACGGCGTGCTGCTCGTCAACCCCGGCGCGATCGCCGCACCGAACGTCGCGTCGCGACAGTCTATCCAGAGCGTGGCGATCCTCTTCATCCGCGACGATAGCGTGCCGTTCGTGGCGCATGTTAATCTGGCAAACCCCGATAGGCCGTTCATGCCGCGCATTGATTGGTGGGCCGGTTTCCGTGCCGCGCACGCCCGGTTCACGACGCCGCTTCCATAGTAAACCCCTACAGAAATGAACCGCCAAGATATACCGTGCATCGCTTCATGGCGGCACTTTTCAACGGGCGGGGGACTTTCGGGCGCTTGCATTCCGTAAGAGGCAAAGGCCGCCACTGGAATGTGGCGGCCTATCGCGGGACACGGCGGCAGGAGCTGTCGCCATCCCCGTCCTCTTTCTCTCCTCAGCGCACCGATCGTAGCTACGCGGAGGCCGCTGCGGGCTCCGGAAGGGCGCCCAACTGCTGCATCATCCGCATCATGTCGAATGAGCCGCGGAACTCCACGATCTTGCCGTCCGCGATGCGGTAGAAGACCACGCCCGGCACTTCCACCCGCCGGCCGGTCGGCGCGATGCCCTGGAACGCGCCCCGGTGCGTCCCGCGCCCCGTCCACCGCTCGGCCACGCAATCGCCCTCGGCAATTAGCTCCTCCGGCGTGGAGTGCCAGTCAGGGAAGGCGGTGCGCAGCGCGCGGTTGAACGCCATCAGCCCCGCAGTGCCACCGACCTCGGGCTGGTGGATCGTTGCATCGGGCGCCATCAGGTCGCCGATCGCCGTCATATCGCCGTTGCTCCAGAATGTCTCCACGAAACGGATCACCAGGTCCTTGTTCGCCTCGCCGTCCATCGTTACACCTCCGTCATTCGCGTCCTCGGACACCGGTGTGCCCGCCCTCCACTCTGCGGGGAGGCGGGCCGCGATGCCATACCACCTTTCTGGTATATCGCCCGGCGGGGGGGCGCGCTATACTGGCGGCACGGTAAGGAGCCCATTATGGACGCACGGACGGCGGAACGGTCGCGGCGCGACATCATCCGGTTCAGCCATGCGGGGCTCGACTCCCGCGCGCTGCGGTTGGCGGTCCTCGGGCGGCTGCGGAAAGTGATCCCGATCGACGCGTTCTGGTGCGCGACCGTTGACCCGGCGACGCTGCTCTTCACGGGGTCGCTGATCGAGGGGATCCCCGAGTCGGTGACGCCCGCGTTCCTCGCGAATGAGTTCCTCCACGACGATGCGAACAAGTTCGCTCATCTCGCCGGGGGCGTTCCGGCGGTCCGCAGTCTCCACGACGCAACCGGGGGCGATCTCGCGGCGAGCGCCCGCTACCGCGAAATTCTCGCGCCGCTCGGCTGGGGGGACGAATTGCGCGCGGCGCTCCTGACGGGCGGCGCCTGCTGGGGGGTGATGTGCCTGCATCGGGAGGGGGGGACGCCGGCCTTCTCCGCCGCCGAGGCCACATTCCTCGCCCACCTGACCCCGCACATCGCCGAGGGATTGCGCGCGGCGCTCCTGCTGGATAACGCGGACACCGTCCGGGAGACGGACGGGCCGGGGCTGCTCGTCCTGGCAGACGACTTCTCGATCGTCGCGACCACGCCGACCGCGGAGCGGTGGCTCGCCGAGCTGGGCGACTGGCCGCGCCGCGCCGAGGCGCCGCAGGCGGTGCGCGCCGTGGCCGCTCGGCTGTGGGCATTAGAGCGCGGCGAAAATACTCCGGCGGCACTCATGCCACGGGTGCGCATCCGCACCCGTGCGGGGGACTGGGTCGTGCTCCACGCGGCGCGGATGTCCGGGGCGGATGGCGGGACGGCGGTCATCCTGGAGCGGGCGCAACCACTGGAGGTCGCGCCGTTGATCCTGCAGGCCTACGACCTGACGGAGCGGGAGGCGCGGGTCGCCGAACTCGTGCTACGCGGAATGGCGACGGGCGAGATCGCGTCGGCGCTCGCCATCTCCGCGCTAACCGTACAGCAGCACCTGAAGGCGGTCTTCGACAAGGCGGGGGTGAATAGCCGGCGCGCGCTCGTCGCGCGCGTCTTCGCAGAGCAATACAAACCGCGTATGGCGGCGGGATCGCGGCTGAATAGCACCGGCGCCTTCACGATCTAAACGACGATGCGCTACACCAAGCGGAGTGAGGGCTGGACATCGAGATCCCAGCCGGCGTACTCGCCCGCCTGCATGCGGCGTTCGGCGGCTGCGCCGATCATCGCGGCGTTGTCGGTGCAGTAAACCGGCAGCGGGCAGAAGAGCGGCACGTCAACGGCGGTCGCGAGTCGTTCCCGCAGCAACCGGTTCGCCGCAACCCCCCCCGCGAGTAGAACGGACGCCGCGCCATGTTCGCGGGCCGCGCGCGCGACGGGCGCGACAAGCATCGCGACAATCGCGTCCTCATACCCGGCGGCGAGGTCCGCGACGGGCGTTTCATCGCGGAGGCGGATCGGGCGGTGCGCGACGAATGGGCTGTTTGCGCTCCGCTCGCCCGCCGATTCGTCGGGGAGCCGGAAGGGCGCGACGGCGCGCAGGAGCGCGGTCTTGATGCCGCTGAACGAGAAGTCGGACGGATTTTCCGTGCGCGCACGAACAAAGGGGAAGCGCGCCGGATCGCCCGTCGCGGCGGTGCGCGAAATCGCCGGTCCGCCCGGATAGCCGAGGCCGAGCAGCCGCGCTCCCTTGTCGAATGCCTCACCCGCCGCATCGTCGAGCGTGCTGCCGAGTGGGCGATAGGCACCATGCCCGGTCATCAAAACGAGCGAGGTGTGCCCGCCCGAGACAATCAGGCCGACAGCAGGGAATGGCGGCTCCGGCGCGTCCGTCTGCTCCGGCGGGATGAGCCAGTTCGCGTACAGGTGCCCTTCGAGATGATTGACGCCGATCAGCGGCAGCGCCCGCGCGCAGGCGAGACTCTTGGCAACATTGACGCCGACGAGCAGCGACCCCGCCAGCCCCGGCCCCATCGTCACGGCGAGCGCGTCGAGGTCGTCGAGGGTGCAGCCCGCCAGGTCGAGCGCGGCGCGCACGACGGGCACGATCTCCGTCACATGGCGACGCGAGGCGAGTTCGGGCACGACGCCGCCGTAGCGCGCGTGGAGGTCATTCTGCGAGGCAATAATACTGCTGCGAACGACCCGGCCACCGCGAATGACCGCCGCTGCTGTCTCATCGCACGATGACTCAATCGCGAGGATATCCATGCGCCAGTCCGTCCGAATAGGAGCGCGGGTCCGCCGCACCCGCCAGTGAGTCGTAGAACTGGGCGATCCGGGCGTGATTCGCCTGCCGAAGCGCGACGAAGTGCTCGTGGTACGCGGGGGTGTTCGCGGGCGGCGAGGACATCACGTACGCGTCCTCACCGTCGTCGCTATAGTAGCGGCGGCGGGTACCCTGGACGCTGAAGCCGTACTTCGCATACAGGCTCTGCGCGCGCAAGTTCGAGACGCGCACTTCGAGTGTGATCCACGTCGCGTTGCGGCGCATCGCCTCGTCAATCAGCGCTGTGAAGATGTACTCGCCGACGCCCCGGCCGCGATGGGCGGGCGCGACGCCGATGATCGTCACATGCGCCTCATCCATCTGCACCCACATCCCCGCGAAGCCGCAGATCGGCGCGTGCATCTGCGGGCCGAAGCGGTCGGGGTGACGGTGGAAGAGCGGAAACAGTGGGCGCGATTGCCGCTCCTCTGCCCGCTCGGCCATCGTGCCCTCCGGCGACCGCCATCGGCAGACGATGTAGTGATTGCCCTGCGGGTTGTTCAGTTCGCGGCGGTACGCGCTGATCGGCCACGGCGTCGGCACGGACTGTACCTCGACCGCGTGAACCTCCACCAGGTCCTCGATCGTCATCGGCTCAATCACGTAGGGCAATGCCACTTATCCTTTCGTGGCGCGTGGCGCGCTCGCGTGCGCCGCCGTGTGGAGGTAGATCGGTTCGAGCGCGACGAGATCGTCAGCCGCTCCTGTTAGTATGCGCCGCCACGCCATATCTGCCAATATCCCCGGCCGGCGAATGCGCACACCGGCGGGCGGGATCGTCACACCTGGCGCGACGGCACGGATCGTTTCCGCCGCGCCGTCCATCTCGCCACAGACGATCACCGCAGGATATACCGCTAACGTCGCGCCGATTTCCGCCCCGACGCCGTGAGCGAGCGGGACCGTTTCGCGCATCATCCCGCCCTGTTCCTCGTAGATGGCATACGCGAAGCGGTTCCGGCCCGCCGCGATCATCGCGCAGACGGGCAATCGCGCGGCGCGGAACGGCTCGGCGGTGACGGCGAGCGTCGGGATGCCGACGATGGGAATACCGAGGCCGAACGCCAGCCCCTTCGCAATGCCCATGCCGACGCGCAAGCCACTGAACGACCCCGGCCCGGTGGCCACCGCGACAGCGCGCAGATCGTCCCCGGCGTGCCCCGACACTTCGAGGGCGCGCATCGCCGACGCCAGCAGCGTCGCCGTCCCCTGCCGCTGTCCGCGCCAGGTCGCCTCGGCGAGCAATCGCTCCGGCTCCGCGATTGCAAAGCCGATCATCTCCGATGATGTATCGAGGGCGAGCAGCAACCCGGTGTTGGCGTCCATCAGTGCAACCGTCCAACGGCGTCGAGCAAGCGCGCGATGTCGCCGTGGCCCGTGATCGTGACAATTCGGCACTCGTCGCCGGCATCCGCGATGGCAATATCGAGGTACGACGCGGGAATAAACCCGTCGTCCACAGCACGCTCCGGCCATTCGATGACGACGGCCCAATCGCCGCCGAAATACTCGTCCAGGCCAACCGAGTCGAGGTCGCCGCCCTCGCCGAGCCGGTACAAGTCAATATGCGCCAGCGGCACCGCCTCGCCCGCCGCGTTTCGCCCCGCGTACTCGTTGACGAGCGTGAACGTCGGCGACGGGATCGGGCCGGCAATGCCGAGGCCCGTCGCCACGCCGCGCGCGAACTGCGTCTTCCCTGCGCCGAGGTCGCCGCGCAGCAGCAACACATCGCCCGACCGCACCGCTCGCCCGATCCACTCGCCGAGGCGTGTTGTTTCCGCCGGGGCGCGGCTTTCCACGGTGTGAATCGGGGCGGCGGTACGGGTGGAACTGCCAGCATTCATGGTCGGAATGATACCATGCAGAGCAGCACGCCAAAGGAGGGGCGCCGACCATGCCAGCAGCACCACCCGAACAGCCCGACTTCGCACGGCTTTGGGGCATTCTCAGTGCGACGCAGCGCGATCTGCTCGTGCGTGCCGCCACCTGTGCCGGGGCGGAGGGCGGCGTGGCATACCTGGTCGGTGGCCCGGTTCGCGATCTGCTGCGCGGCGTCGCGCTCCTTCATGATATTGATATCGTCACCACCACCGATGCCCGCAATATCGCGCACTGCTTCGCGACCGAGAGCGGCGCCACGGTTGCGAAAACGACCGATTTCGGCACCGCGACTGTCCGCCTTCCTGATGATGATGTCGGCACGAGCGTTGATTTCGCGACCGCACGGACGGAAACCTATCCGCGCCCCGGCACATTGCCCGTTGTCGCCTTGCCCACGACGATCGGCGAAGACCTCCACCGCCGCGATGTCACGATCAACGCGATGGCGCTGCCGATCACGCCGCACGGCTTCGGCGCATTGCTCGATCCGACCGGGGGCTTGGCCGACCTGCGGAGCGGCATCATCCGCGTCTTGCACGACGCCAGTTTCCGCGACGACCCGACGCGCCTGTACCGTACGGCGCGCTACGCCGCGCGGTTCGGTTTTGCAGTCGAGCCGCATACCGCGTCGCTGATCCACGCGGCGGTCGCCGGTGGTGCGCTGATGACAATTTCGCCTGACCGCAAGCGGCACGAACTCGATCTCGGCATCCGCGAACCCGATCCGGTCGCCTGCTTTGCCGCATTCGACGCCTTCGGCGTACTGCGCGCGACATCGCCCGCGCTCATCTGGGACGAGTGGGTCGCAACGCGCGTCCCACTCGTGGCCCCGACCACATGGCCCGTCTATGCCTTTTTCGTTTGTCGCCAGGACGACGCAGCCATTGAACGACTCCTGACAGACATACCGATAGGGGCGATGCACACGCCGATTCGCCTGCTGGTTCGTGTTTGGCAAGAACGGGAACGGATCGCGAACGCATCATACCTCTCGATGCTCCGCCCGCTCCTCCAAAAACTGCCCGAGCGCGAGGTGCTGGCACTGTTCGCCGGGGAAGTGGCCGACGGCCGCGCCGCCGCGTTCTATGCACGGATACGGTATATGGCGCACCAGGATTTGGAGTGGGGGGCCTCATTCGGGAACTACCTCAAAGACTTGGGCATTCCATCCGGCCCGATCTTCCGCGAATTGCTCGATGCGCTGCGAGATGCGCGACTTGATGGCGACGTGGAAACCCGCGAAGACGCGGAAATTTACCTCCGCCGCCGCCTTGCCGAGCAGCATTCTGCGTCTTGATTGTATTGCTATTATGTATAGTTCGATGCAGAAAAGAGAGTACGTTCGTAGCGTTTTCAGGGAATGCAACAGGGGGTTGACACATCCAAAACCGGGGTGTAGGGTGGCAAACAGAACCGGGGACCTTCCTCTTCTGGCTGTTCCCGGGCTACGCGTTCGGTCACTGTTTCGTTGCAATGGGGTGTGCTTCACCGGCCCTGGGGAGAGCCGTGGAGCCAACGATGAGCGTATCCGTTCGTGCGGCCTGAGGGCCAAAGGAGAAATGGGCCGGCGCATTGCCACGCGCTGCCTGTTGGGGAGGGGTTCCGGGTGACCAATCGGCTCACACGCCGCGACTTTTTACGTCGCACCACGATACTTTCGGCTGGCATTCTCACTTCGTCTTTACTCGCCTCACCGGTCGGTGCGGTGATTTTTCCCGGCGGTCAGACCGCCACCATCGCAAACACAAGTGGCGATGGTGTGCGCTTCCGCTCCAATCCATCCAAGAATGGCAACATCCTTGCCACAATCCCTGAAGGCGCAATTATCCTCGTCACGAACGGGCCGCAGGATGCGGACGGCGTCACCTGGTACCAGGTGCAATATGCTGGGCAGAGCGGCTGGATTGATGCCGACTTCATCAGCGCGCGCAAACTGACCAACTATGCCGCCGTTACCTTCGCCGATGGCGGTGGCGTCCGCCTCCGGGATAACACTGATACTAACGCGAATGTCATCGGCATGGTTCCCGAGGGCGCAATTGTCCTGATCGTGGCTGGACCGACGTTCAATGCGGACGGCACACCGTGGTACCACGTCAACCATGCCGGCAAGCATGGTTATCTGATGGGAACCTTCCTCACGCCGACCGACGGCCCCGCCCCGGCTCCAAAACCGACTGACACGACGACGAAGACGACCGACGTGACCGTTATGAAAGCGCCGGATGTCGGCAATGGCGACCGCGTGAAGGTGACGAGCACGGACAATGCGGGCGTCCGTATGCGCGATGATGCCGGTTACAGCGCGGATGTCCTCACGATTCTCGAAGAGGGCACTGTCGTGACGGTAATGGGCAAGGTGGCTACCGACACGAAGGGAAATAGCTGGGTGCCCGTTTCGTTCGACGGCACCAAGGGCTTCGTCGTCGGGCCGTATCTGGTGAAGACCGACGATGTCGCCACGAAGAAGACGCCGCTGCCCGCGCCGCTGTCGGCGAGCAAGACAGATACATCGGCCAGCGCCGCCCCCGCGCCGCAATCCGCCCCGGCGACCGCGACCTCGCTCGGTGGCAAGATCGTCGCGGAAGCGATGAAGTACGTTGGCTATCCATACGTCTGGGCTGGCGCGTCGCCGAGCGGCTTCGATTGCTCCGGCTTCGTGATGTACATCGCGCAGAAAGTGGCCGGGCAGAGCATCTCGCACTCCATCGGGCAGCAGGCCTCCTCCGGTCAATACGTCGCCAAAGAGAACCTCCAACCGGGCGATCTCGTCTTCTTCGCGAACACTTACACCGCCGGGCTGTCCCACGCCGGTATCTACATCGGTAACGGTCGGTTCGTCCACGCGGAGAACGAGGGCACGGGCGTCGTCGTCAGCAATATCAGTGGCGGCTACTACGGGCCGAAGTACTACACCGCGCGCCGCCTCGGCTAACGCGTCAGAGCAAACCATTGGGCCGCCTTTTGGGGCGGCCTTTTTGTTTCTATATGGTAGCGCGGGCTTTCCAGCCTGCGTTGTGATACAGGGACGCAGGCTGGAAATCTGCCCAGAGGGCGCCCGGCTACCGGGCAGGGACTACCGGGGACGCAGGCTGAAGCCTACGCTACCATGTCTCTTGGAATCACTCATCCGACGATTGCAGTAATGCGAGGGAGAGCACGATCATGCTGAACATCGCCCATCGCGGCGCATCCGGCTACGCACCGGAGAATACGCGCGCCGCGTTCGACAAAGCGCTCGCGATGCACACCGACTGGATCGAGACGGACGTGCAGGTGACGACCGACGACGCGCTCGTCATCTATCACGATGCTTTCGTGGATCGTAACTCGGATGGCATGGGGCCAGTCGTGGATTACTCGCTGTCCGAACTGCGTGCGCTCGATCTCGGCGGTTGGTATGGCGCGGCGTATGCCGGTCAGCGCGTCGTGACCGTGGATGAGATGATTACCGAATATGTCGGACGCATCCCGGTCGTCTTCGAGATCAAGGACCCGCGCGCGACCGAACCGCTGATTCGCACGCTTGCCGCGCGCGCCGTCCTCGACCGCGTCCATGTCACCTCATTCCACTGGCATCCGCTCGTCCAGGCACGGGCGCTCAACGCGACGATCCCACTCGGCTACCTCACGCAGCGTTACGACGACGATCTGCTCGACCGCCTCGTGCGGCGCGGCATCAACCAACTCTGTCTGCATGTCGGCCAACTGACGGCGCAACGCGTCGCGGAGGCCCACGCGCGCGGCCTCGTCGTACGGGCCTGGGGAATTGACCACCCGTGGCAGATCGCCCGCCTTTTCGAGACCGGCGTGGACGGCGCAACCGTCAACTGGCCGGACTGGATTCCCGCCCACGAATCCGCCTCGACCATGACGAAATGACGCGATTTCGTCTATTTTCTGTTTTCTACGGAAATTGCGTTCAAAAACCCTTGACAGATGACCGTACAGGGTGTAACGTACAGATGGTAAGAGTTCCAAGGAGTTACGGACGGTTTACTGAGTCACTGGCGGAAATGGTGCAGGCGAGCGGGCTTCGGCAGCGCAATCGGCTCCATGGATCATCCACAACCGCATACCGTTTCGGCAGACGCAAGTCCCGGACGAGATGATAGGCGGCGTCGGAGTCAGCGATTTCAGGAACCTCAGCCAAGACCCGTTGGAGCTCTTGCTTTTTGCCCTCTACTCGCCGTTTCGCTCATCACGACATCCTCGCGCGGCCGGAGTGGAGCGGTCTGCTCGTACGCCTCCGGCTTCAGCACGCAGAGGAACGACAGATTGCGGTACCGCTCGCGGTAGTCCAGCCCGTAGCCGATCACGAACTCGTTGGGGCATGGGAAGCCGACGTAATCGAGCGGCACATCCACGAGCCGTTTGTCCGCCTTGTCCAGCAGTGTCACGACCGCGATGCTCGCGGGTTTCTTCGCCCGCAAGTGCTTGAGGATATAGGCGAGCGACAACCCGGTGTTGACGACATCCTCGACGAGGATGACGTGCTGGCCGACGATATTTTCATCCAAATCCTTGATGATCCGCACCGCGCCCGGCTGTCGCGAGCGCCCCTTCGCCGGGGTCCCGTACCCCGCGACCGCCAGATAATCAATCGCCAGTGGCCGCGTAATCGCGCGTGCGAGATCGGCGAGAAAGAACGTCACGCCCTTCAGCACGCCGACGAGCACGACCGACCGACCGGCATAATCGTGCGAGATCTGCTCGCCGAGCGCGACGACCCGCTCGTGCAGTTCCGCAGGGCTGACGAGGATGCGGTCAATGTCCTCCGGTCGCAGTTCGGTGATTTCCAGCGCGCCGTAGCCATACTGCGCGACGAGTTGCTGGTAATCGCGGCGATACAGCAGCTTGATATGCAACTCAGGATACAGTTCCCGCAGCAGCCGCACCTTGCGATTCTTTTTCGTCACCAGGCTCTGCTTCATCGTCGTCAGTTCGACGTGGAGGTCTTGATCGGGCAGGTAAAAATCCGGCGTGAACATCTCCGTCACAGCATCGCCATCCCATTCAATCGCGAACGAGGTCGGTTCATAGAGCCACGGGATGCGATAAAAGTCGAGCAGTTCCGCGAAGTCCGCCTCGGCCTGATGCGCGAAGGGGGCGGGCACCGGCGGCGCGGATCGCACGGGCGACGGCACGACCGGCACGGGCGCATCTTCCGCCACGAGCGGCGGGCGGTCATCCCGGGTGGGATCATTTACGCGATCTTGCGCCACGCGTGCTCCTTTCGCGGCCCAATTGGTGCGTTATGTGTCACTTTCTCCATGCCCCTTCCTGCATCGAGCATCGCACGCCGATGATGTTGGTCCGGTTACGCGCCACGAACGGGCGGTAACGGCACGGTAACGATTCCATCGGCGGTGGCATACCAGAGTGTCCCTTTGCGCTCGTCTACGGTCAGGCTCTGCATCCGCGTGATCGGCGGCGCGCCTTCCGCCGCCCGCAGCGCCTGCACGATCTGTCCATCCGCCTTGCGAATGCGTAAAATTCGGCCCTGCGCTCCGTCGGCGACATAAAGGTAGGGGCTGTTGAGGGGTGCGGCAATCGCCGTCGCTTCCTTGACTGGCGGGACGGCGGGGGTAGCGATCAGTTGCGCGGGCGCGCCGCCAACAAAACCGCGCACCCGGCCATCGCCGAGCAGCACCCAGAGCATCTGGCCATCGCTCGCCATGTCCACCGCCGTCTTCAGCTCGGCGCTCGCCGCGTCGGTCGTCCACGGCTTCGCGCCGGTGCTGTCGGCGAGCGGCACGCGCACGATCACGCCCACCCCGCTGTCGAGCAGATACAGGCCGTCGCCGAGCGCGGCGATTGCCGTGGGGCGCTGCTCACCGAGCGCCGGGATCGCCCGTTCGCCCCACGTACCGTTCGCGGT
>JALYXG010000554.1 GCA_030947205.1 Chloroflexota bacterium | reverse complement strand
TTGCCGCGCGATCTCGGCGATGGGTTGGTGCTGCGGCGCGCGACCGTGGACGACACGAGCCGGGTGGCGGCGTTCAATGCGACGATTCACGGAGCGGACGATGGCACGCCCGATGACTGGGTGCGTGTTTGGACCGAGGACATGATGCGCGGCGATCACCCGACGACCGGCGCGGGCGACTTCCTAATCGTCGAGGATACGCGTGCAGGTGCGATTGCCTCGTCACTCTGCTTGATTTCGCAGCGATGGTCATACGCGGGCATCCCCTTCGGCGTCGGACGGCCCGAGATGGTCGGCACGCACTCCGACTACCGGCGGCGCGGCCTGGTACGCGCGCAGTTCGAGGTGATCCACCAGTGGAGCGCCGCGCGGGGCGAGATGGCCCAGATGATCGGCGGCATCCCGTGGTACTACCGCCAGTTTGGCTACGAGATGGCGCTGGAAATGGATGCGGGCCGGTTCGGCTACCCGGCCGATGTCCCGGCGCTCGACGCGGGCGCGACCGAGCCGTACCGCATCCGCCCGGCGACCGAGGCGGACATCCCGTTCATCGCGCGGGCATACGACTTTGGCATGCGGCGCGGGCGCATCGCCTGCGTGCGCGACGGCAACCAGTGGCGGTACGACCTCGCGGGTCACAGCCCGACGAGCGATTTTCGCCTCGATTTCTGCGTGATCGAGACGCCGGATGCCGTGCCCGTCGGCTTCTTCGGCCATCATCCCCGGCTCTGGAACGGCGGCATCTTCGTGTCGGCTTACGAACTCGCGCCCGGCGTTTCGTGGCTCCCTGTCACGCCGACCGTGCTCCGCTATCTCAAATCGGTCGGCGAGACGTATGCGACGAGCGACAACCGATTCGACACGATCAACTTCGATGTGGGAGCGGAACATCCCGTGTATCGCGTCATCCCAAGTACATTGCGCGGCGTTCGTCGGCCCTATGCGTGGTACGTGCGGATCGCTGACCTTGCGGGTTTTCTGCGGCACATCGCGCCCGCCCTCGAAACGCGCCTCGCCGATTCGACCCTCGTTGGGCACACCGGTGAACTGAAACTCAACTTTTACCGCACCGGCCTTGGTCTCCACTTCACCGAGGGCCGTCTCACCGCCATCGCACCATGGCAGCCCGACGCGCACGAGCGCGGGCAGGCAGCCTTCCCCGATCTCACCTTTCTGCAACTGCTGTTCGGATACAAATCGCTCGATGAACTGAATCAGGCGTTTCCCGACTGCATGATCCGCACCGACGACGCTCGCGTGCTCCTCGATACCCTCTTCCCCAAGCAAGGCTCGAATGTCTGGCCGGTCGCATAAAGGAAGGCCTGAGGGGTTGGAGCGAAACCGCGCGAGCGTGTATGCTGACCCCGATGAGAACGAACGACCGTTGTGGTCATTGCAATTTGCGGGACAGGGCACGGATCGGGTCGCGGCACTTCGCACTTCGCACTCAGTCCTCAGTCCTCAGTCCTCAGTCCTTCGGAGGGGCCATGGCGACGACGCAGACCTACCATTTCGCCGAGCGGATGCGGGTGATGAAGCCCTCGCCGACGCTCGTTGTTTCGGACACGGCGCGGCAACTGACGGCGGCGGGGCACGATGTCGTGGACCTCGGCGGCGGGGACCCCGACTTCGCGACGCCCGCCCACATCATCCAGGCGGCGGCGGAGGCGATGGAGTCGGGTTTCACCCACTACGTCGCCAGCAGCGGCATCCCGCCCCTGCGCAAGGCGATCGCCGCCAAATTGCAGCGCGACAACGGCCTCACCTACGACATGAACAGCGAGCTGATCGTCACGCCCGGCGGCAAGGCGGCGCTCGCGGTCAGCCTGCTCGCGCTCGTCGGCGGCGGCGACGAAGTGCTCGTCCTCGATCCCGGCTGGGTCTCCTACTCCCCCGCCACCCAACTGGCGGACGCCACGCCTGTGCAGGTGCCGCTGTCGCCGGACGACAACTGGACGATCACCGCCGACCGCATCCGCCGATACATCACGCCGCGCAGCCGCGTCCTGATATTCAACTCGCCGAACAACCCGACCGGGCGCGTCGCCTCGCGGGCCGAGTTGGAAGCCGTCGCGACGGTGGCGAAGGAGCACGACCTGATCGTCATCTCGGATGAAATCTACGAGAAACTGATCTACGACGGCCGCACACACACGAGCATCGCCTCCCTGCCCGGTATGCAGGAGCGGACAATCATCGTCAACGGCTTCTCGAAGCCATACGCGATGACGGGCTGGCGACTGGGGTATGTCGCCGCACCGCGCGACCTTGTCAAGCAGATCGCGACGATCCACAGCCACACCGCGACCTGCGCCACCTCGTTCGCGCAGGTCGGTGGCGCAGTGGCCTATGATGGTCCGCAGGAATGCATCACGGCGATGAATGTCGCCTACGACCGTCGCCGCCGACTCGTTGCCGAGGGACTGTCCGCGCTGCCCGGCATCACCTGCCCGCTGCCCGAAGG
>JALYXG010000561.1 GCA_030947205.1 Chloroflexota bacterium | reverse complement strand
GCGACGAACTGATCGAGGCGTGCATCACGCTGGCGCGCGACAATGACTGCCAGCGCGACACGTATATTCGTCCGCTCGCCTACTTCGGCGACTCCACGCGCGGTGCGTTCCGTGGCGGCGGCGACACTGACATCCTCATCACGACCAACCCGATGCCGTCGCATCTGACGACCGGCGTGAGCCAGACGGCGGGCGTCTCGTCCTACCGCCGCATTAACGAAGACGTGATGCCGCCGCGCGTCAAGAATATCTCCAACTACCGCAACAGTCAGCTCGCGAGCACCGAGGCCCGCCTGAATGGCTATGACACGGCGATCATCCTCAATCCCCTCGGGCATGTCACCGAAGGGCCGGGCGCCTGTCTCTTCTTTGTCCGCGATAATCTCGTCGTTACCCCGGACTTGACGAGCGGCATCCTGGAAAGCATCACGCGGGACGCCTTTATCGTCCTGTGCCGCGAATCGTTCGGGCTGGAAGTCCAGGAGCGTGTCGTGGATCGGACGGAATTGTACGTCGCCGACGAAGTCTTCTTCGCGGGCACGGCGGCGGAAGTGACGCCGGTGACGATGATTGACCATCACAAGATCGGCTCCGGCGCGATCGGCCCGATCACGCAGCGACTCGACACGCTCTTCAACGATGTCGTGCGCGGCAAGACGTCGGCGTATGAGGCGTGGCGCACGCCCGTCGGCGTCCGCTCACTCGCCACCGCAGCGGGTGACGGGGACTAGGAATTTCCTCACCCCGGCCCCTCTCCATCGCCTTAACGCTTCGATAGCGTAGGGGAGAGAATACGTTTGAAAGGGAGCAGGCATAGTGCCTGCTCCCTTTGCATCCTGTGCGTGGCACGTTCCTTGCTTTACTCATTGCCAGAAAGTCACCCCGTACGTTCGCGAGGTGGCGGAAGTAAAGGAGAAGGCGATGGATACGCTTACCCTGCTCGTAATTATTCTCGTAGTCCTCCTGCTGTTCGGCGGTGGCGGGTTCTGGTATCGTGGCCGGGGCCGGTAGCAGCAGTCAACAGCAATTACAAAACGGAAACCGCCCCTCGTGAGGGGCGGTTTCCCATCTCCGTGGCACAGGGTTTCAACCTGTGAGGCTCACAGGTTGAAACCCTGTGCCACCATGCCATTACTCAATTGAGTTGCTAATCTCCCAGCCTGCATGCCGCGAGACAGGGACGCAGGCTGAAGACTGCGCCACCGATATTCTCGCCCGCACATCCGTGTGAGTATCAGGGGACTGCCTATCGAAAAGCAATCCCGCCCCGCCAATGCGCGGAGCGGGAAGATCGCAACGGGATGATCGCGGAGTGTTTACTGGTAGCTGGCGTAATAGGGGGGCGAGACGACCGCACCTTCGTCTTCGCGGACACGCATCGGGTTGCGGCGCGCGCGTGCGTAGTTGATCGGCGTCACCTGCGCCATCGGGCGGCGCGGGGCGAGGGCGGGCATCGTGTCGAAGTGCATCCCGTATTCCTGCTGCGGTCGCGGCGCCGGCGCATAATCGGGCCGCGCGCCACGGCGATACGAGGTGTACGGCCCCTGCGGCGCGAACGGCAGTGGCAACTCGTTCGCGGCGTACAGCAGCGATGCGCCGACGAGCGCGACGAAAAGATAGACGAGCGCCTGCGGGAGCGCGCCGCCGCCCCGGATCAGGAGCACCAGCACCGCCTCGATGACGAGCAGGACCACCATCGCGCAGCGGATCGGCACGATGCGCGCGCTCGGCGTCAGCCAGCGCGTCACCGCGCCGCCGCACCAGAACGCGAACGTCAGCAGCCACGCGCCCCCGACCCCGGGCGTCGCGAGCAGATACAGGCTACCAACAAGAAAGATAGCCGCGAGCGGGAGGTCGAAGCGCACCAGCCGCGACTGCTGCTCGGCGAAATCGCGCGTGCCGGGCGGTAGGATGGCGACGCGTCGCACGAGCGCGCGCGGCTGCGTCGGGCCGGGCGGCCGGACGAGGACAAACCGCCATAATCGGCCCAGCACCGCGACTCCCGCCACCGTCAGGAATGCAATGGTGATGAGCATGGCGAATGTCTGTCCGATCATGGCTCCTACCCCTTCCCCGTAGACCGCAAAATTACCCGCGTGTCGAGAACGTACACACAGTGTAAACGTGTACGTACACGCTGTCAAGTATCCGCGTATGGTTGAGTAGTTTTTGTAGGATTCGCTTATTCCGTCGGAGGTTGATGAGTGCGCCACTATATCTCGAGAAGCGGCTCATACTCCTTCCAATTGCAATGGCGAAGGAGTATCAGGTGTTGCCGCAGATCGCTATCGCTGGCTCCCCGGCCGGAGCATCGTCGCTTCGACGAACGCCTTGACATCCTCGCCCCCGGTGAGATGTAGCCAGATTGCCCCGTGGTTCGGCTCGAACACCAGCCCAAAGGCGAAGAACGGGCAGCATCCCCGCTCGTGGACGATAAACGTGACGAGGGTGTTCGCCCACGCATCGTCGCCGGGGAAGCGCAGGGCATAGCCATCAGACAGTTCGCGCCGCTCATCGTAGCCTGCGAAGATCGTTCGTCCCATGCCCTCCTGCCATGCCGCCTGTTCCTCGGCGGTCAGTGTGCAAGCGATAGGAATTTCCGTGTGCGTCATGTTTCATCCAGCCTTTCCGTATCGGTGCGGTACTATCGCTCAGGCGGCGCGCTGCGTCCACC
>JALYXG010000524.1 GCA_030947205.1 Chloroflexota bacterium | reverse complement strand
CGTAGATGCCGGTCAGGATTGGCCCGACGCACGGCGACCAGCCCGCCGCGAAGAACACCCCGATCAGAAATGACCGCCCGAACATCGGCGCTGCGCTACGTCGTTCGACGCGCGATGTCAGATTCGTCTCCGGTCCCGCTGCCGGACGCGGGTGCGCGACGATGCCAAGCCCGCCCCGCCTCCGGCTCCCGCCGAGAAATCTGGCATCCGGCTGCACCTTGATCGTGCGGTTCAGGAAGGGGATGCGGATCAGGCCGAGCGTATGGAACCCGAGCAGAATGACGACAACGCCGCCCACCCAGCGGACGTACCCCTGCGCCGATTGGACGTTGGTGAGGAACTGGCCGATCGCGATGCCGAAGACCGTAAATACCGCCGAAAAGCCGAGGACGAAGGCCAGTCCATTGAGCAGCAATGACCGGCGCGGCGCGACGTTGTCGCCCACCGTCGTCCCGGCGAGGTAGCCGATATACCCCGGCACCAGCGGCAGGACGCACGGCGAGACGAACGAGAGCAGCCCACCGAGAAAGGCGAGCGGGATGCCGAAGATCAGCGGCGTTCCCTGAACGCGAACATCCATGATGATTAGCACAGGATGAACCCCCATCGCGACGCAACCCACCACTATGATAGCGCAAAAACGGAAAGTTGAACCACCAAGACACCAAGAACACCAAGAGATACGGACGAAGGGAAGCAGCCAATTCGTTTATTCCTGGTACCCCCTTGGTGTTCTTGGTGTCTTGGTGGTTCGAAAACAGCATTCTTACTGATGCGCGGAGGCGCGGCGTCTGCGATAATCCCGGTATCGAAAGGGGAGCGACCGTGCCACGCGCAACGGGACAACGAACGTATCGCACCGAGGGGATCGTTCTCCGCAGCCGCGACCTGCGCGAGGCGGATCGCATCCTGACGATCATCACGCCCGATCGCGGCAAGGTCCGCGCGGTCGCCAAAGGCGTGCGCAAGATGACCAGCAAGAAATCCGGCCATCTCGAACCCTTCTGCCGGTGCGCGATGCTGCTCGCGCAAGGGCACGATCTGGACATCATCACGCAGGCGGAGATGATCGAGTCGTTCACGCATCTCCGGTCAGATTTGGATCTGCTCGGCCCCGCCTACTACCTTGCCGAATTGGTGGATACGTTTTCCGAGGAGGAGAGCGGCAGCCGCGCGCTTTACGACGCGTTTGTCGCCGCCCTCGTCGCACTCGATGTTGGCGCGGACGTTTCCGCGACGAGCCGCTGGTTCGAGTTGTTTATTCTGACGCTCAATGGCCTCGCGCCGTCGTGGTCGGCGTGCGCCGGGTGCGACGCGCCGGTCGCGGCGGATGTGCCATACGTCTCCAGCATCGAGCGCGGCGGGCTGCTCTGCCCCGCATGCCGGCAACTCGACGTGCTCGCGAAGCCGATTGAGACAGCGACGATCAAGGCGCTCCGCCTGCTCGCCCGCGAGCCGCTTGCCCGGATCGTCCAGGTGCGCCTGCCGCCGGACGCGTTGGACGAGGCGGGCACGGCGCTCGGTCGGTGGATTCGCGCCGCCGCCGAACATGATTTGCGGTCGCCCCTCGTGCTACAACGGTTGGATGACGTGTATCGGGCGGACAGGGAGGGACGCGATGGCCTACATTGACGACCTGATGGGCAATGGCGAAGAACGGCTCTTCGAGGCGCATCCGCATTGGACGGTGCTGGCACAGCGGATCGTCGGCAGCGCCTTCCTAACAATCCTGCTGATCGTCATCGGCGTCGCCGCGAAGGTCAAGGTTGGCCACGGCAATGTTGGCCTCATCCTGCTCGCGATCTTCCTGATCGCGGCGGCCGTCTTCTTTGTCCAGGTCGTGATCCAGACCCTGCGCTGGCGCAATGAGCACTACATCATCACCGATCACCGCGTCATTCAGGTCTACGGCTTGCTCGGCAAACACTCGATTGACTCGTCCCTCAACATGATTAATGACCTCGTCACGAATCAAACGGTTTTCGGGCGCATGTTCAACTACGGCGACTTGCAGATCGTCACCGGCAACGATGTCGGCACGGACACGCTCGAACACGTCGCCGACCCACTCGCCTTCAAACGTGCGGTACTGGCGGCGCGCGACGCCTACGCGGACCGGTTGAGCGGCTATCGCGCCGCCCCACCGCCGCCCGCTATGCCCGGTCGCGAGGACGCCGCAGACTTAATCGCCAGGCTCGCCGATCTGCGCGATCGGGGTGCGATCTCGCAGGCAGAGTACGACACCAAGCGCATCGAACTGTTGAATCGGATTTGAGCGTGGTGCGCCGCATCGTTCCGGCGGCTCATCCCTGACGCGGAACAGGACTTGCAGAGAAGAATCGGCGGCGCGCAAGTTGCTAGAGGGCATTCGGCGGAATAAAGGAGGCGACCAATGGCAGTGACGACGAACGACCAGGGAACCAAGGGACAAAAGGCCGCGCGGCTCGGCGCGGGTGGCGCGCTCTCGGCAGGCGCGGTGGCGCTCATCATGTACATACGCAGCGAGCAGGGGCGAAACAAACTCACATCGCTCTTCGGCTCGCAGTTCGCGAACATTGACGAGCAATTGCAAGGCGCGATGCGCGAGAACATGCCGTTGATCGAGGAGTCCATTGACCGGCTCATCGAGATGCTGCAACAGGGCGTCAGCAGCCTGAGCGAGGAGATCAACCGCCTCGGCGACGAAGCGAAGTCGCGCATTCACCAGTACGTCAATGTCCTCGACGAGCAAGCGAAACCATCGTCCGAGTCGTAGACGGCAACGGAACGAAGATCGAACCACCAATCTGCCCTCTGGACAGATTGGTGGTTCGATTCTTTTGATTATGGCGTGACGATCCGTGCCCCCTCGCTGACGCCACTCGCGATGACGATCACGCCATTAGCGCGGATGCCCGTGCGCACTTCGACGCGTGCGCGCGATCCGTCGTCGTGCAGGACGGTCAGGAAGGTTTTCGCGCCGATTGTTTCGACCGCGAGATCGGGCACGACGAGGACATTGCGCTCCGTGCGGGTCGCGACCGTTACATCCGCACCCATGCCCGGTCGCAAATCGAGATCGGGCGGGCGGCTGAAGATCACGCTGCCCTCGTAGATCGTTCGCCCACCCCGATTCGTCGAGAGCGGCGCGACGGAGGCGAGTGAGCCGGTGATTTCGCGGCCAGGGAATGCATCAAAGATAATCTTCGCGGTGCGGTTGTCGCCAAGCCGGGGAATATCCAGTTCGTCCACGTCAATCGTCAGGACGAGATTCTGCAGATTGGCGATCTGCGCGACCTCCTGACCCTGATTGTAACTCCCTTTTTCGGCAACGGAGACCGACAGGATCGTGCCGTCTATCGGCGCGAGGATTAGCGCGCGCCGCAGTGCATCCCGCGCCGTATCGAGGCGGCGTTGTGCGTCCTGCACCGCCGCCTCGGCGGTCACAATCGCCGCCCGCCCGCCCGTGTCGCCATTGTTCCGGGCGCGCGCCCCCGTTAGTCCGTACTGCGCCGCATCGAGTGCGTCGGTCGCCGCCTGGAGGTCCTGCCGCTGGCGCGTGTCATCCATCGCCGCGACGACGTCCCCCGCGCGGACGGGATCGCCCGCCTTGGCCGCAACGAGCCGGATTGTGCCCGCCTGCGGGAGTGGGATCGGCACCTTACCCGTCACATCAACCTTGCCGGTCGCCCGAACGGTCGCGCTCAATTCTGCTTGCCGCTGCACCGTCACGGTATGGATCGTGCCGTTCCGGGTGCGGAAGAACCCGGCCCACACCACCGCCCCGGCGATGCCCACGACAAGGAGAACGACCGCGAGCGTCGCGACACGTCTACTCATAGCGCACCGCCTCGATGGGCCGTAGCCGCGCCGCGAGGATGCCGGGGGCGACGCTCGAACCCGCCGCGACGATGAGCGTCAGCGCGCAGGTGAACAGCAGGACGAGCGGTGAAAGCGTGAACTGTAGGCGGAAGAGTTTCGATCCGGCGAGCGCGACCAGGTATCGAGCGAGCGCGTAGCCACCGACAAGCCCGATCCCGTAGCCGCATGCGCCGAGCACAAGTCCCTCACTGACCAGGAGGCGCAGGAGCGCGCCGCTGCCCGCGCCGATCGAGCGCAGGATGCCCAGCTCGCGCCGCCGTTCGGTGATGTTGAGCACCAGGGTATTCATCAGCCCCATCACGCCGATGATCGCGACGACAATGACCATCGCCAACAAGAGCAATGTCAGGATGCGGATCGTGCCCTGTGTGCTCGCGCGGTCCTCAAATGCGGCGATGGCCTCGGGATTCAGCGGCCGGAACTGCTCCTCGAAACGATGGATGGCGGCGTTCACACCAGCGGGCGAACTGTCTGTGAAGCGCACCGCGTAGAACGTCGCGCTATCGCCACGGCCCCGGAGCCTATTCGCGTTTTCCGGGGTCAGAAAGACCTTCCCCGTCGCGCTGCTGCCGAGATAGGTGCTCTCATCATCCACGATCCCGACGATGCCGTATAGCTGCTCGCGTGCCCGGACGACGACTTTGAGTTGGCTCCCCGCGTGCAGGTCGAGACGGTGCGCAAGATTCGCGGTCACGACGATGTCGTACGGTTCGTTCGCCGTATACCAGCGCCCCTCGACCACCTGATGCTTATACAGGCTCGTATCGGCGGGAATGCCCCAAAGGTCGGTGCGCGTCTGCTGGACATACGCTTCGTCGCGGACCCAGCCCTCGGCGGCAACGATGTCCGTATCGCGTCGCAACTCACCGACGAACTCGAGGGAAAGGGGCGCGCGGTTGAAATCGAGCCATGCATCGGCGGCATAGGTCGCGTAAAGGTTGTCAATCGTCGTCGTCACCGACGCATTGAGCGCCTGCGTGCCGATAAACGCCGCCGCGCCGATGCCGACGACGAGGATCGTGATGATCGAGCGGACGCGCCGCCGCCAGGTATTGCGAATCGCCATCGCGAACATCGCGGTCGTGCCGCGCAACCGCGCGAGCGCCCGCTGAATCACGCCGGCACCATAATCGGCCCGCACGCCGTAGTTGCGCAACAGTTCGAGCGCCGAGACGCGCGTCCCTTGCCACGCCGGGATCAATGCCGCGCCGACGCCCACACCGACGCCGACACCGACGCCCAGCAGCACCTCGCGCGGCGCGATCGTGAACGGAGGCAACGTCAGGCCAATCAGGCCGCCAAGAAATGCCGTCAGCCGCCCACCGCCGAGGACACCGACCCCAAGCCCAATCGCACTCCCCGCGATGCCGACGATCAATGCGGGAAAGAGATAGGTCCGCAGCACCTGCCAACGATTCGCCCCGAGGGCGCGGAGGATGCCGACTTGCCGCATCTCCTCCGCCATCACCGCAGTCATCGTATTCCAAACGAGAAAGCCACTGAGGATGACACCGATCACCGAGAAGACCGACATCAGCAGGAGGAGCGCGCCTAGCTCCTTGGTACCCGCCGCATTCTGCGGGTCGCGGATGGACCCCGGCCCGTGCGGGATGCCGCGCTTATCTAACACGCGGATCATTGCTCGCTGCGTCTCGGTACCGCGACGCAGTTCATCGAGCTTGACGAGCAGTTGGTTGTCGCCCTGCTCTTTGCGCCATTGTTCGACGTCTGCGGCGGGGGCATAGCCCGTGGCGCGGTTCTGGATCGAGGCGTCGGCTTCGCCGGGTGTCCGCGTGAAACCGCTGATCCGCGCGTAGACGGGTTGCGACGCGACCGTTTCCCGAAAGGCGATCGTATCGCCGATCGCGACGGGCTGGAGGCTCCGCGCGGAGGCGTCGAGCACCGCTTCGCCTTTCCCCGGCCAATGCCCCTCGATGAGCGTCGGGATATTGACCCGCAGGTCGTTGAAGTCGCGGATGCCGTAGATCAAGACATCGCGATACGGCCCGCCGTTCGTCCATTGGAGGTAGTTCGCCACGCGGGTCTCGATGGCCTGAACATTCTCCATCTCCGCGAAAACATTCTGAAGGCTGGTCGGGAAACCGCGCACATTGATGAACAGATCGGACTGGGACGCGCTAATATACGCGTCCTGCTGGGCGCGCGCGAGATTACGCGCTGTGTAGGCAATCGCGACGACACCGGCAACGCCGATGACGATGCCGATCAGCAGTAGCGCCGACCGCAGGCGGCGCACGCCGAAATCGCGGAATGTTTTGGTGGCCAATACCGTCATGCGTGTGCAATGCCGTTCCGCCGCACCCACCCGTTACACCGTTTCGGTCGCCTCCGCGTACGCGGCCTCATCAGGGGCATGTAGCGCGGCAGAGGCGCCAGTGTCCTCGATAATCACGCCGTCCGCAAGCCCGATGATGCGCGGTGCACGCGCCGCCAGCCGCGCATCGTGCGTGACGATCAAGAGCGTGCGCGTGCCATCGGCGAGTTCCGCGAGCAATTCGATGATCCGCTCGCCCGTCGCCGAATCGAGATTGCCCGTCGGCTCATCCGCGAGCAGGATCGCCGGATCGTTGGCGAGCGCGCGGGCGATGGCGACGCGCTGCTGCTCCCCACCCGACATCTGCGACGGCAGGCTGGACGCAAGATCGGCGACGCCGACGCGCTCCAGCAGGGCGAGCGCCCGCTTCCGCCGCTCGCCGCGCCACCACCCGCGCAGTTCCATCGGCAGCACAACGTTCTCGATTGCCGTCAGGGTCGGCATCAGTTGGAAGAACTGGAAAACAATCCCGACTTGCCGACCGCGCCAGCGCGCTAGCCGCTCCTCGGAAAGATGCGTCAGTTCCTGACCGTTGACCCACACCTCGCCCGCGCTCGCCCGGTCTATGCCGGCGAGCAGGTTCATCAGCGTACTCTTGCCGCTACCGGACGGACCGACAATCGCCACCCACTCGCCGCGCGCAATCGTGAAGGTCGCATCCTGGAGCGCCGTTACTATCCCGCGCCCCGTCGTGTACTGGCGCGTCGCGTGCGCGAAGTGAATCATCGGGGTCGGTTCAACGGCGGCGCTACTGGCGGTCACGGCCAACATGATCTGCCAGTGTGCGGAACCAGGTCACGACGAGGACGACGAAGGCGCACGCCACGATCAGCGTCACGATGGCGTGCGCGTGATCGTTCGGCACGCTGTCCATCCAACCCCGCACATCGTGCCAGACCTCCGGCACCATCAGTTGCCGTTGCCGCCCCACATCGGGCCGCGTGTCCCCGGCGATGGCGACGACAAAGGTGAGGCAGAGCATCAGAAAGGTGAGCACCACACCGAGCGCGCCGACCGCGAAGGCGACGACGTGCGGCATCTGCTTGCTTTGCTGCTGTTGCCGGTAGACCCACGGCGGCGGCAACGGGCGGACATGGGAGAGCACGCGCTCCGTCAGGTCCGGCGCGCTCTGTATACGCTGCATGCCGGACGCATGGGCGGGCCACATGTCCATCGCCTCGACGAACTGCCGACACGCGGCACACTCCTCGACATGCGCCTGGACCGCATGCCGCGTTTCGGCGTCGAGGGGCTGTTCGAGCGATTGGAGAAGCAGTTTACGGGTGGGCTTGCAATGCATCGGCAAGCCTCCCATCGCCATTCACCAGCGCCGCCAGCGCATTGCGCGCGCGATGCAGGCGCGCCTTGATCGTGCTCACGGGCAAATCAACGACCTGGGCGATCTCTTCATAGCCGAGGTCGTGCCAATAGCGCAGCAGCAAGACGAGTCGGTAGTGTTCGGGCAATTTCGCGAGCAGATTGCGCACGGTATCCTGCTGCTCCTGTACCAGTGCCGCCGCCTCCGGCCCACGCGAGCGCGCCCGCATCCAGGTGGAGATATTTTCGAGCGGCACCAGCCATGGACGCTTGCGGCGGAGCAAATCTATGCAGTAATGGCTGGCAATCGAGAGTACCCAGGTGGAAAATCGGTGGTCGGCGTCGTACGTTGCGAGGCGGCGGTAGATGCGCAAGAATACTTCCTGGGCGGCATCCTCCGCCTCGCCGGCATCGCCGAGCATCCGGTACGCGAGGTTGTAGACTGCCGTTTGGTAGCGCGTCACGAGTTCCGCGAATGCCCGCTCATCCCCCGCGACTGCCCGCTCGATCAGGATGCCTTCATCCGCGTCGTGAATGGCCGAATTGTGATGATAGGTCGCGATCCGGTGGTGATCGTGGACAATCGCGTCCAATATCTCACCGTCATCATCCGTCGTCTGTGTTGCCGTCGCCGTCATTGTACTGTTCGCTTTCATCAATCCAAATCGCACCCGCGTGCGGCTCTTTGTTAAGATACGAAACACTGCCCGCGGTGTTTCACTCTGTTAAACACCGCGCCAAGGAAAAAGCGGACGGGGTTTCGCGCACCGCGCACCCCGTCCGCCTCAACGATCACTGGTCGGGGCGAGAGGATTTGAACCTCCGACCCCCTGCTCCCAAAGCATGCAGGGCGCGCTTTAGGTATTGTAGCACATTCTGTTCGTATGGGTTCGTGTACAACCGTTTTAGGCCGTCACAGAGGGATAGAATTGACTTCACCCTTTGGCCGTGAGAACATGTACGGACACCCGCGAATGTACACGATACGCGGCGTCCGTGAAGTAATCGTGAAGTAGTCGCAGCCCGAATCGGTAGGAATAGCAAGCCCCCGCGACGTTCTGACCGTCCGGGGAGCGGCAGGCAACAGGAGTGCCGTGCATGGACACGATACCAGAACACGACGATGAATCGCTCGATGAGGCGATCAGACGCATTCAGGCGGAACGCCCCGCGTTGGGGAGGTACGACCGCACGAGCGTCCACGGCGGCGTGCCCTCTCCCGATCTACCGGAATGGGGTGCGGACTGTCGAGGGGATGAAGACACTCACGGGCCTCCGTGCTGGCCGCTGCTCGAGGAGCCGTTTGCGGTATTGACCAGCCCGAAACGAAGCCGTTGGCCGAAACACCTGTGTTTGCTGACTGCTCAAGAGTCGCTACGCAATTGGGCCTGGGGGGATATACCGGAAGCGTCATCGTTCGATAGCGGTGCTCAGGAACCGTTACGAATATCTGCACTTGGCCACGTACCCGTCGGCTCATCGGTTGATCCGCGCGCGCTCTTCGCGTCTGCTGATCCGATGCCTGTCGGTAGACAGTCCTTACAATCATGGGCCGAAGAAACGCGGACGGTGCGGGCGGTGGCGCTCGGCGATGCGACGTACCAGCCCTACGACGAATTTGCCCCGTTCATGCCGTTCGACGGCGGCGAGTACGCAACGCTGATCCTCACGGCGCGACTGCCACACATCACCGTGACGATGTTTGGCCTGCAACAGCAGAGCGGTGGTGTGTACTGCGGTGCCGACATGAAGTTTCTGCATCGCTACGAGAGTGCCGGGGCCAACTACGGCGACGTCACGAAGCTCGAAAAGAATGCACGCGCATGGTGGGCACAATTTCTTGGCATTCCCGTCCGCGCTATTGGTCGTGGCGGACGACCAATAGGAAGCTACAAGCTCCCCGATGATCCGGGATGGCTGTACGCCGCATACAAGCGATATGCGCGGGAGGTCGGCAACACATGGGATAGCCCGACTGACCCGAGCATCTTTAAGACCCATTTCTTGCAGCACCTCAAGCTTGTTCGCGGCGGTCCAAGCCTGAAC
>JALYXG010000513.1 GCA_030947205.1 Chloroflexota bacterium | reverse complement strand
CGCTTGCCGTACGCGATCCGCCTCGCGCGCCGGACGCTCGGCATCATCCGGCAGAACATCGCCGCGTCGCTGGTCGTCAAAGCGGTCTTCCTCGCCCTCACCTTCGCGGGCGTCACGAACCTCTGGCTCGCTGTCTTCGCGGACATGGGCATCTCCCTCCTCGTTACCGTGAATGCCCTCCGCGTCCTGCGCGCCGATCATGGGGAAACGCGCGGCGACCATGGGCATGCGACGCATGCCGCACCAATCGGCGCGATGCCAACGGCGTAGGGGCGCTTGCTCGCCTATCGTTCCTGATCCGTAAGCGGGCAAGCCTGCTGCTACCGGGGAAATGCTGAAACCCTGTATTCACTTCTATCGTTAACCTTCCTAAGGTACACCCACCATAGTATGATCGGTGGGCAGCAACCATTCGGAACCCGAGGCGGTGAATGATGGGAGGAACATGTGGGCAGATCAGCAAAACCACAGGTGTCTCTTGTCGTGCTGCCAGCGCCCGCCGCGCCCGCCGAGGCCGATCTCGTCGCCGTAACGGTACTGCCAACGCCGCCGACGCCGTTGATCGGTCGCGCGGTCGAGATTGCCGCCGTCCGCGCGCTTCTGGAGCGACCGGAGGTGCGCTGCATCACCTTGACCGGCGCACCGGGGATCGGTAAGACCCGGTTGGCGCTGCACCTCGCCTCGGTGGCAGCGGATCCCTTCGCCGACGGTGTGACGTTCCTTTCGCTGGCGCCGATCCGCGATCCCGGCCTGGTGCTCCCGGCAATTGCCCACGCTATCAATGCGAAGGGTGCGAGCGGGCGACCGCCGATGGAGCGCGTGCAGGCCGCATTGCGGCACAAAGCGATGCTCCTTGTCCTCGACAACTTCGAGCAGGTAATCGGCGCCGCACCGCTGGCCGCTGAAGTGCTGATGGCATGTCCGGCAGTGAAAGTGCTCGTGACGAGCCGGGCGGTGTTGCATCTGCGCGGTGAGCATGAGTTCGTTCTACCGCCGCTGACACTCCCCGATCTCGTGCGACTCCCGGCGGTCGAAACACTCGCGCGCTGTGAGGCGGTCGCACTCTTTTTGCAGCGGGTGCGCGCGATTACCCCCGGTTTTCGGCTCACCGCCGAAAACGCGCACGCCGTGGCGGAGATCTGCGTTCGTCTCGATGGCCTCCCGCTCGCGATCGAATTGGCGGTGCCGCGTGTCAAACTCTTTTCGCCCCAGACATTGCAGGCGCATTTGGAACACCGGCTCACGTGGCTGACGGACGGCCCGCGCGACCTCCCGACGCGGCAGCAGACGCTGCGGAACGCGATTGCCTGGAGCGATGAACTGCTGGAGCCATTCGAGCGGCTGCTTTGTCGCGCGCTTTCGGTCTTCGTCGGCGGCTGGACGCTCAGAAGCCGCCGAGGCGGTCGGCGCGGAATGCTCCGACGCAGCTCTATCCCCGGTGCGCGCGGTCGCGGACGGACTGGCTGCGCTCGCCAATCAGAGCCTCGTGCGCCTTGAAACGCACCCGTCGCACGAGCCGCGTTTCGGCATGTTGGAAACCATTCGGGAATACGGTGTGGAGCAACTGGCGGCGCATGGCGCGGAGGACACGGTGCGGCGCGCGCATGCCCGCTACTTCGTCGCGCTTGCCGAACGGATCGAGCCGCACCTGTTCGGCCCGGAGCAGGCAACATGGATGGAGCGGCTGGAACGCGAGCACGACAACATCCGCGCGGCGCTCGGCTGGCTGCTCGACCACGGTGAGATCGGCATGGCCCTTCGCCTCGGCGGTAGCCTGCAAAACTTCTGGATCGTGCACGATCACTTCAGCGAGGGGCAGCGCTGGTTTGAAACGATCCTCGCGCAGGGCAGTCGGGCGCCGAAAATGCAGCGGATCAAGGCGCTACGCGGCGCGGCTATCCTCGCGCTCCGGCGCGGCGACTATGTGCGCGCGGGCGCGTGGCGCGAAGAAAGCCTCGCGCTGTGTCGCGAGGTCGGCGATCCGCAGTTGGTCGCCGAATCGCTCCTGACGCTCGGCAGCGTCGCGGCGGTGCAGGGGAACAGCGACCGGGCGACCGCGTTGTTTGAGGAAAGCCTGATGCTGGCCCGGTCGGTTGGCGACCGTCGGACGGCGGCCCACGCGTTGAATCAGATCGGGGAAGTGGCGCGCGCGCGTGGTGACGACACGCGCGCGGTGGAATTGTACGAGGAAAGCCTGACACTCTGGCGCGCGATGGGCGAAAAGGAGCGCGTCGCGATGGTGCTCCACAACCTCGGTCCGGTCGTCCACCGGCAGGGGGATGGGCGACGCGCGGCAACA
>JALYXG010000500.1 GCA_030947205.1 Chloroflexota bacterium | reverse complement strand
GCTGCTCGACGCGCTCCAGACAGCCCGCCGCCGGGAGATGGACACCCTGCGCGCCCTCACTATCGCCGCGATCCGCGACGCTCTCCGCCGCACCGACGACGCACCCGCCATCGAAAACGCGCCCGCCATCGAAAACGCGCCCGCCGCATCGTGAAACCATTTGAACCGCCAATACTGCCCAGAGGACGTTCTTGCGGGCGCCCTCTGGGTAGTATTGGCGGTTCAAATGGTTTTCAGCCAGGGACAAGGCTGAGGCCGTTCCAGAGCAGCGCCGCAAGATCGTGCTGGAGTTGGACGCTCGCGTCGTAATCCCCCGAGGTCATGACGATGATCGAGATGGCCCGACCGTCCGGCAGGAAAATGATCCCCGCGTCGTGGTGCGCGCCCGGTACATCCCCCGTCTTGTGTGCGAAAACCGTGCCATCCGGAAAGCCGGTGGAGAGTTTCGTGTTCACCTGCTGCTCCTTGAGCAGCCCGATCATCAACGTGTAATCATCCGGCGTCAGGAGCGGATCGAGCGTGCGGTTGACGAGGCCATCGAGGAAGCGCGCCACTTCGCGCGGCGTCGTGCGCGCCGGCCCGGTAACGACGGTTGCCGTGAACCCGTGCGCCCGCAGCAACTGATCCACCGTGCCCCAGCCGAAATACTGCCCGAGCACCTGCGCGGCGGTATTGTTGCTCGCCGTAATCATCAGCCGCCGCAGATCGGAGACGCTCACGGTGTCGCCATACGCGCCGAGCGCGTAGCCATCTTCCTCCGCATCGTCATTCTGAGCGGTCAGCATCAGTTGCGTTGTGTCGAACAATTTGTGCTGGCGGATTTCTACCTGCGTGCGCCAGAGCAGAAAAAGTTTGTACAGGCTCCCCGCCGCGAAACGGTCGTCGGCATTGCGCTCGATGATGTCCTCGGGTCGCCCGTCCACGATCACCAGGCCGACGCCCGTGATCCCCTGCGGCTGATACTGCGTGATCGCCCGGTCAATCGTCGGGCCGAGCGCCTGCGCCAATCCGAAACGGGGCGGTACGGTCGCGCTATCGCGCGGCAGCGCGATACCGGCGGCGCCGCGCGTCGCGGTAGTCGCGCGCTGGTCCGTGCTCGTCGGAGTCGCGGTGGGCTGACCGAGGAGCGGGGCGGACGGCGAGGCGCGCCAAACGATCACCGAAACGACGAACCCAACCAGGACGAGTGTGAGCAGGGTTTTGCGCGCACGCCGTTGCCCATCACCCGCCCTGCGATATCGTCGTCGTGGATCGTTGCGCCTGTTCAGTCCGATACCTCCCACATCTAATCGCGATTGTACCGAGCGCACGGGCGCACGACAACCCGACAGGCGACATGAACACAGGTCATAGAATATTTTTTAGTTCAACTTCACCCTTTCGTAACAAAATGCAGTATAGTCTCGTTAACCAGAGTGGAAGGGGCGGCGCAAACCCATTCCTGCCTTGTGTACGTTGTTGAGGACAGGTCGGTCAATGATCCCAATGACGTTCCGGTACGTCTTACTCACGGGTCAGTCAGATCGAAGAAATTGAGAGTGACGATGGCAGACAATGCATGGCAGGAACCGACGGCGACGACAACGGCCGCACTTGATCGCATTACGCTGCGACCGGACAAGGCGCATGAGCAACGCACGTCGCCGCTTCATCCGATCCTCGATCTGCCCCAGCGGCTTGCCCGCGAGCAGGCACACGCGACTGCTGTGGCGAATGGTCGGACATCCGACCCGGCGATCGCGCCCTTCGACGCCCTTGCGACGCCGGTGGTACATACCGATCTATTTGGCATCGTGACGGGGTGGAACCGCGCCGCCGAGACGCTGTTCGGCTATTCGGCGCGCGAGGTGATCGGCAGACGGCTTGCCACTATCCCGCCGGAGGAAGAAGAACGATACGCGCACTTCCGGCAGCGCGTGCTGATCGGCGAAACGATCACCAATGTCGCGGTCGAACAAATCCACAAGCAAGGACATCGCGTGAGCGTGCTGCTTTCCGCCGCACCCTGGTATGCGGACGGCGAGGTCGTCGGCGTCGCGACGAGCCTGACGGACCTTTCCGCCCAGAAGGCGCGCGAGTGGGAACTGGTCGCGCTGGCTGGGGCGGAAGCGCGCCGCGCGCGGGACGCGGTGTACATCACCGCCGTCACCGATGCCTGCGTCGCGGACGACGAGCGTGCGATCCTCGACGCGCTGGTGGGATGCACCGCCGAATGGTCCGACAGCGCCGGAGTGGTAATGACGGGTGAGGGCGGCGGCGAACTTGTGGCATACGCATCGGCGGTGCGCGATGCGGATGGGCCGGTCGCCGCGCTCTTCGAAGCGTGCGCGATGCACTGGA
>JALYXG010000487.1 GCA_030947205.1 Chloroflexota bacterium | reverse complement strand
AAGGAGTACGCCGAGGCGCGTATCGTCCGTGCGTTGCTCGGCGAGACGGCGATTCCCTCTCCCGCCGACCTCGACATTGATGCGCCGGTCTATCTCAACGGGTTGGGGGAGGCGGCGGGCGAACTGCGGCGGCATCTCCTCGATGCGCTCCGCGCGGGCGACATCGCCGCCGCCGAGACGACGCTCGCCATCATGGACGACATCTTTGGCCTGCTCGTCACCGTGGATTACCCCGACGCCGTCACGCACGGCCTGCGCCGCACGACCGACCTCGTCCGCAGCGTCCTCGAACGCTCGCGCGGCGACCTCACCCTGACCTCCCAGCAGATGCGCCTCGAAGCCGCCCTCAGGAGGAGGGGTGAGGAGTGATCTCGGCTCAGTCAACCTCACCCCCGGCCCCTCTCGTACGGAGCCATTGCGATGGAGAGGGGTGCCTCACGTTGCAATGCCGTGGTGTTCCCCTGACATTTCGGTCTACTGGAGGTCGCTCCCTCTCTCCATTGCGATGGAGAGGGGGTTGGGGGGTGAGGTTCCCCGTGCGAATGGGAGACGGATCATCACTGTTGTCCCTTCCCCTTCTTTGCTGGCAATGGCGATGGCGCCGCCGTGCTGCTCGATGATCTGCTTCGCGCCGACGAGACCGATCCCCGCCCCCTGGATACCCCGCGCGTTGTCGGCGCGGTAGAACCGCTCGAAGATGTGGGGCGCGTCCGCCGCCGGGATGCCGATGCCCACGTCCGTGACGGTTAGCACCGCCCGTGCATCGTCCCGCTCCCCTTCTCGCGTGACCGTCATGGTGATGGCGCTCCCTTCCGGGCTGTACTTGCAGGCGTTGGAAAGGAAGTTTTCCAGCACGCGCTCAAGCCGCGCCGCGTCCCATTCGCCGGTCAGTCCCGACTCCGTACTGTGCAGGTGGAAGCGATGTGTCCCCCGCTCTTCATACATCGCGATCACGCGGCGGGCGAGAGTGACGAGATCAGTGGTCGTGCGCGCCAGATCGAGGGTATGGCCACCGCGTGCGCGCGCCGCATCCAGCAGGTCGTCAATCATGCCGACCATGCGCGTGGCCGCATCATCAATCGTTTGCAGCCGGGGGAGTATCCGTGTCATGTCGTCCGTTGCATTGCGGCGCATTTGTCGCGCGAGCAGTTGTGTCGTCCCCTTGATAGTCGTGAGCGGCGTCTTCAGGTCGTGGGCGAGGCTCGCGATGAACGCCTCTTTCTGCTCCTCCGCGACTCGCAGCGCCATCTCGGCGCGTTTCTGCTCGTCAATGTCGGTGTTCGACCCGACCCATTTGGTGACATTCCCCAATGAATTGTGCAGGGGGATCGCGCGGCTCACATGCCAGTGGTACACCCCATCCGCGCGACGGAAGCGATGTTCTTGTTCGTATGGCTCGCCGATGTCGGTAGCGTGCCGCCAGCGGCGAATCGTCTCCGCCAGATCGTCGGGGTGGATGAATTGCACCCATCCCCAGTCGCGGATTTGTGCGAACGAGAGGCCGGTGAACTGCATCCATCGCGGGTTGAAGTAATCAACATCCCCACTAGGCAGGGCGGTGAATATCTTCTGCGGTATTGCCTCCGCCAGTTCGCGGAACCGATACTCGCTCTTCTGGAGCGCGTCCGCCAGGGCCTGTTCCCGTAGCCCCGAAAGGATGAGTTGCTCGTTGATGTCGCGCTGATTTACCGTGCGATCTGACTGCTCATCCACCGTCTGTTCCCTCTCGTAACTCCGCTTCGGGAGTTACTGTGCCCGTGCGATCGGCCGGTACGCGGTCCGGGCTCCGTTTCCCCGCTGACTGGCGTAGCTGAGTGCGACGATGCGGTCGAGGGCGCGCGTCACCGCGATCTCCTCGATCCCCGTTCGCCGGATCACCGCATCAACCGTGGCCTCCCCGAGCGCGAAGAGTGCGTGCAACACGGTCTCTTCCTGAGTGATAAGCCCCGGATACACGGGTAGGTCGGCGCCCGCACGCAGTTCGGCCATGCCGGTGCTGATTCCGCGATATTCCCGCAACGACTCGCGGACGACAAGCCCGTGCGCGGTAATCTCGTAGGCCCGCATTTCCTTGCTGTGATCGCTCCCACGCATCTTGACCACCACAAGACTTTTCCTGAGCAGCCCCGTGATCTCCACATAGCGCAGCAGGATGATGTCGTCGGCCAGGAAGGAGATCACGTACGGGCTGAATTGCAGATCGGTGTAGGATTGTACGATCTCCATCGTCATCAGCACTGTGACGCCTGTTCCGGTGAGTGCGGTTACCAGTCGGTACAGCGACTCGCGGAAATCCATACGGAATGTGGGGGCAAGCGCCAACTCGAAGCCGGACAAAGAATCAATCACCACCCGCTTCGCGCCGATCCGCGCCACCGCGCTCCGTATCTCCTGCAAGGTCTCATCGGGGGAAAGATCGAGTGGGCGCAGGTAGATGACCTGCAGATCACCCCGCTCGACCATTTCCTCCAGGTCGAAACCGAGGCTCTTCGCGCGGAACATGTACTCTGTCGGGCGCTCCTCGAAGACCGCGATGATGCCCGGCTCGCCGTGCCGTACCCCCGTGGCGATGAACTGCGCGCCGAGCACCGACTTGCCCGCGCCCGACGGGCCGCTCACGAGCACTGAGTCGCCCGCCGCGATGCCTCCGCCCATCAGTTCGTCCAGACTTTCCACGCCACTGGATATCCGCGCGCGCGGTAGCGACCGGCTCGTCGGCTCGGTCGGCATCTGCAGGCGTGGAAAGAGCTCGATTCCGTTCACGGTGATGCGGAAGGTATGCAGTCCCGGCATCGGTGCCTGGCCCCGGCTCTTCACAATCTGAACCTTGCGAACGACGGAGTTGCGTTCAACATTCTGGGAAAGCCAGAAAATGCCGTCGGCCACGGTATAGATCGCGTCCTCGACGGCCATGGGAGATTCAGCAATCAGGAAGGTCGTTGCCTCCCAACTGGTCAGATGGACAGCGAGCCGCTGCACAAAACCCTGCAAGTTGAGTTCGGTCGTTTCGGCGCCCGCCTTGCGCAGGATGGTCTGAAACGAATCCACGACCACAATCGCGGGATTGATCTCCTCGATGTGTCCGATAATGCGTGCGAGCACCGCCTCCAGATCGCCGCTCAGGGCCAGCGCGCTGAGATCAACGAAATGGATACTCTCCCCCACCTTGTCGGGGTCGAAGTAGTCCATCTGCTGTTGATAGCGGAGCATCTTGATCGGCGGTTCGCCGAGTACGGTGAGGTAAAGGGCGGGGCGCTCCGGAGTGGCGTTCGAGAAGATGATCTGGTGCGCCAGTGTAGTCTTCCCCGCTCCCGGTGTACCGGCGATCAGGTTGAAGGAGTACTCAGGAAGCCCGCCGCCGAGGATTTCATCGAGGCCGGGTACGCCGGTGCGTAGCAATGCTATGGGTGCTCTCCGGCGCTCGCTCATTCGTTCGTCTCCTCGCGAAGATCTATCTCTTTGGGCGGTAGTTCCGACCATATCTCACGCACCACACGCACAACGAGGTCCGCGCCGATCAACCGGACGAGAACCGCGAGGAAGTGGGCCGTGACGGTCACAAGGGCATCAAGCAGGTCGGTCGGCGCGCGCTCATGGGCGCTCTCCCGCACGCCCATCAGTCCATACCCTTGTGCTGCTTCATGGTGGATGTCCGCAAGCACGGGGTAGTCTGGTCGTGCCAGCGCGAGGGCGCGGGCAAAGAGGGCGTCGAATCCCTCGGCGCCGATCAAGACGATCAGCCGATGACGCAGTCGCTCCCAAGTGCGTTCGCCCGCTTCTGCCAACGCTTCCGGGCGGTCGAGGTCGTGCGCCTCGTACATGACCAACCGCCGCGCGAGCGTTGCGGTGTTTGACGGAGTCATGATCGCATTGACTCCTTATCTACTCACCGAAATCAGCATCCGATGTGTGGAAGGGAAGTATTCAGCGTACTGATTAATTCGAGAGAATAAGTTCTGTGAACCAACGGGGGTGTCGAGGATAGTGATGGCTGAAACAGGCATCCGGTTCCTCCTCCCGCATCCTGAATGAAGCGCACGCGACCGAGAGATAATCTGTACATGCTACTTTCTCGTAACCTACGATCCCATTGTCTCGGCCAATGCCGCTACTATAACTAGATATGAACAATTTTACCAGCCATTGGGAGAACCTGAGAACCTAACCCCCGGCCCCTTCCGTTCCTCGGCGTGGGAAGGGGAGCGGGCCTCTTTGAGAACAGGGCGTTATAGAGAACACCTCGGTACCGCGAAGAGTCACCCCTTCCCACGCCGAGTGACGGAAGATTCTATGGATGATGTCAAGGGATTTTCGATTCTTCGATCGTTCGATGGGACGTTTCACTCATTGGTTGGTGATGAACCCGCGTCGCTTCATAGCGCGTGCCATGCGCCGCTAACGACCAGCAGGTCCGCGCCAACTTCCGCGCCACCGCACACAACGCTCCCGTCGTCGTCAGCCCCTTCGCCTTCTCCCGTTCATATTGCTGCTTGAACGGATTCTCTGGATCGCGGCTGCGAATGTTCGCTTGGGCACACAGATACAACAACCGCCGCAACTCGGCATCCCCTTGCTTCGAGAGCGCCCGCCGCCCCCGGTGCTGCCCGCTCTCCCGTACCCGCGTGTCCAGGCCGATGTAGGCAACGAACTGGTCGGGATGCTCGAACTGTTTCGTCGTCAGACAGACGGCCATCGCCGTCGCCGTCACCGGCCCAACCCCCGGAATCTCCCGCAGTGTGGTGACGACGGGCAGCACCGTGCGCGCCTCGCTCAACTGCCGGTCAATCGCCGTCTGCTGCGCTTCCAGCGCCTCGATCGCCGCCGTCAGGGGCACCGCTGCATGCGGCAGCGCCGTTCGTTGCTGCCGCAGCCGGGCCATGCTCTCGCTGATTCCCTTGCGTGCAGCGAGTAACTGCTCGATCCGTTCCATCGCCTCACTCTTCACCGGAAACGGTCGCAATACCGTACTCAGACCATACAATGCCAATCCCCGGCTGTCCACGCGATCCGTCTTGGCGCGCGGCTGCACCGAGGCGAGAAAGGCCTTCGCCCGTTTCGGTTGGGCGAGCAGCACCGTCCGGTCGGCTGCCTGCCCCGCCCGCACAACGGCTTGGCTGTAGACTCCGGTCGGCTCGACGACCCACGCATCAGTCAGCGACGTGCGACGGACCAACTGCCGAATCCCCTGCGACGTATTGGGTACCGTCACTTCCCACGCACAGCGGCGCGTCTGCGCCGTCACGAACGCGGCCGTGAGGGTGTCCTTACTGACATCAATGCCGAGCATCTTCCTTGCCTCCTGCCCGTCGCCCCCTTGCGGCCATCGACCGTCCGCACCTGCGGCGGTAGGATTCCTCATCGGCGATCAGGCCTTCCTGCCGTCGTCTTCCGTTGACCGTCCCCAGTGGGCGGTCCGGGGCCACGGTG
>JALYXG010000379.1 GCA_030947205.1 Chloroflexota bacterium | reverse complement strand
GTTCGCGAACCGCCCTCTTGGGGTTGCGACGGCCTATGTAATAACACCCAGGTATCGGCATTGGGATAGGGAGGGCGATTCACGAATCGCCCCTACGAATGGCGCTATCCGTCCCGGTGCGTGTCTTCCGCGATCATTGACGTGGGGTCGAGGCGACCATCGAGTTTGCATTCCAGCGCGTGAATATGGGCGAGGACATCGGCGTTCATGTCGTCCACCTTCTCGTGGAGGTGGGCGATTTCCAATTCGGCCTTCAGGTTGACATCGTATTCGATGTCGGAGCGGACGCGGTCTTTGGCGGCCTGGCGGTTCTGACTAATCAGCACGAAGATCGAGAGGAAAATCGCTTCCAGCGAGACAGCCATCGTCAGCAGCCCGAAGGGGAAGGGGTCGAAGGCGCGCACGCCGGGCACGAGGTTCGTGTTGACGATGATCCAGGCGAAGAAGATCGCGACGTTGATCGTGAGGAACGGGATACTGCCGCTATACATGGCGATCCAGTCCGCGCTCCGCTGAACGGCGGAGCGGGTGTCCGGCATCTGATCGTTGACGTTGCGCGAGGCCGTGTGGCGCAGCCGGGTATTGGTATCGCGCAGGCGCGCGCCGACGACCGCCATAATGTCGAGCGCCATGTCTGGATGATGGCGCAGGCATCGTTCGAGGTCTTCGTGATCTACCCGCAATGCCGCCATGTCCCGGATGACGAGCGCGGTGCCGGTGCGCGGGCCAGGATGGAGGAGGGAGATCTCGCCGAAGAAGTCGCCGGGGCCGTCCACTTCGAGCACGATGCGCGTGCCGGTGTCATCCTTGATGGAAACCTCCACCTCGCCGGAGCGGATGACGTAGAGGGCGTCGCCGGGATCGCCGAGTTCGAAGACCGTCTGACCGGCGGGCACGCGCACCTCCTCCAGCACCTGCGCGATCGCCGCGCGCTCGTCGTCATCGAGTGACTGAAAAAAAGGGATATTCGCGAGTAGGGCCGTATCGGCCGGCATGATTCCACCTTTCCACTTCCATCAGTTTCTTTGGTGGAAGCAGGCTTTCCAGCCTGCCTCTCAGGGCGGGGAGGCAGACTGGAAAGCCTGCTCCCACACTAATCTGATTCCCGCACGTACCGATCCTTACGCTTGGCGTGACACCGTTTCCGCGATCAGCGAGGCGACGAGGGCGATACGGTCGGGGAGGCTTGGTAGGCTCATGTACTCCTCGGGCGAATGCGCACCGCCGCCCATCGGGCCGAGGGCATCGAGGGTTGGGGTGCCGATGGCGGCGGTGAAGTTGCCATCGGAGCCGCCGCCCGTGCCGATTGCTTCGACGGGGATGTCCCAGCCGCCGAGAATCTCCCCGGCGATAGCCAGGAGGCGATCCTGTGCGTCCGTGCGCTCCATCGGCGGGCGGTTAATGCCGCCGGTCAGTGCGGCGGTCGTGTCCGGCACGGTCGCGTGCGCCGCGATGGCCCGCATCGCCGCTTCGATTTCCGCAATGGCAGCCGCTGTCGGCACGCGGACATCAATCTCTGCGTACGCTTCCGCCGCGACAACATTGCGCCGCGAGCCGCCGCGCACGACGCCGACATTGACGCTGGCGCCCTCGGTGTTCCCGGCGCTCAGCCCCGGCGTCGTGAGGGCGTGGAGGGCGATAATTTTGTGCGCCATCTCTAGATTGGCGCTCCGTCCGCGCCACGGCTCGCCGCCCGCGTGCGCCGCCTTGCCCGCGACGCGGAGATCGTACAGGCCAATCCCCTTACGCGTCGTGACGACGCAGCCCGGCCCGACCGCGCGACCCGGTTCGAGGATGTACGCGGCGTCCGCGCCCTTCGCGGTCTCCTCGATCAGCGCGCGCGAAGTGAGCGAGCCGACTTCCTCGTCCGTGTTGATGACGAAGCGCACGGTCGGTAGCGGAATATCGAGATCGCGCAGAATCCTGAGCGCGTAGATGCCGCTTAGGATGCCCGATTTCATGTCGGAGACGCCGCAGCCAGTGGCGCGGTTGCCCGAAATCGTGAAGGGGCGCTGGGCGACCGAGCCGGTCGGGTAGACGGTATCAATGTGTCCGACGAGCACGACGGTCGGGCTGCCTTCCGTGCCCTGCCATGTCGCGCGCAGATGGTCGCCGCGCTCGGTCTGCGGGAAGGACTCAACCGCGCCGCCACCCGCTTCCAGCCATCCGCGCACGATACGCCCGACCGCATCCACGCCTGCCTTGTCGTCCGTCGGGCTGTCCATATCCACGATCCGTTTCAGGTCGCGCAGATACTCCTCCCGCATCCCCCGCGCCCGCTCCCGTATCGCTCCCCGCATCCCCGTCGCGTTCATTCGGTCACTTCTCCTTCACGAAATGAAAAACGGAGCGCAGAGGACGCAGAGGACGCAGAGATCACAGAGATGATATGAGAGAGAAATCATATTCTCTTTCTCCTCTGCGTCTTCTGCGTCCTCTGTGATCTCTGCGCTTATGGGTTGTCATTCCCTGTCATCCCCCGTCGAGGTGGTTGCGGTCGTTGAGGCGGGTGAGGATCGGGTGGCGGGGGGCGCCGTCCGGGCCGGGCAGGAGCAGGGTGCTGACCGAGCCATGTTGCGGGCGGAGACGGAGCGAATAGCGCAGTTCCAGCCCGATTGCCTCCCCGATCAGCGCCTGCAAGGTCAGACCGTGCGAGACGATCAGGACGTGCGTCTCGCCCTCGCCCGCGTGCGCCGCCGCGATCTCTCGCACCGCCGCCGATGCCCGCGCCAGCGTTTGCCGCAGCGATTCGCCCCCCGGCACGACGACATCCGCCGGGTCCGCCTCCCACGCCGCGAAGAAGTCGGCATAGCGCGGACGAATCTCCTTGCCCGTGAATCCTTCCAAATCGCCCTGATGCATCTCGCGCAAACGCGCGTCGGTCTGGATCGGCAGGCCATGCGCCACGGCGATGGGCGCGGCGGTCTCCACTGCCCGCCGGAGGTCGCTCGCGTAGATCGCGACGAGCGGGATGCGCGCGAACGACCGCACGAGCGTCGCCGCCTGCGCATGTCCGTCCTCGGTCAGCGGCACGTCGGTGCAACCGAGGAACCGCCCCTCGACATTCCACGCGGTCTGACAGTGGCGCACGAGATGGAGATGCATTGCCATGCGGCTATTGTCGCATAGATGCGGAAGGGGTGAGGTAGAATGCGTCGGAAGGGAGGGGCCGTGCGCGTAACGGGTCAACGACGGGCGGACAGGCGACTGATTCTCGTCCTCTGCCTCATCACATTCATCGCGAACGCGGGCAACCAACCGGCGCCGAGCCTGTATCCGGCGGTCGCGCACGATTTCGGGATCAGCACCGCCCTGGTCGGGCAGCTCTCGACCGTCGGCAATCTGAGCGGCATTATTCTGACGCTCATCCTCGCGCCGCTCTCCGACGCGTTCGGGCGCAAGCGGCTGATCACCGTCGGCATCCTGCTGACGATTGTCGCCGGTATCGCCGCCGCGCTTTCGCCGAGTTTCGGCGTCTTGCTGCTCGTCCGCGTTATTGGCGGGGCAAGTTGGGGCGGCATCATGCCGTCCGTCTATTCGCTGGCGGCGGAAAAGTTTTCCGGCACGATGCGCACGATTGCGATTGGCTGGATCACCTCGACCCTTTCGCTCGGCGGCATCATCACGAATGTGTTGTTCACGCAGATCGCGCAGTTCACCTCGTGGCGCGGCAGCGTCCTCGTGTATGTCGTCTGGGCGACGGTTGGCGTGTTCGCTCTGCCGCGTTTGCTGCCCACCGATCCGGCACTGGCGCGGCTGCCGCGCGGCATGTTGCGCTCCTTGTTCGGTAGCGGATTGATTTTGCCCTTCCGCCACCGACCGACGCGCGCCTTGATTACGTCCAATGTCGCGCGCACGCTGCACTGGTCGGCGATGAACACCTATATCGCCCTGCTCTTCACGGATGTCTACGGTGTCAACATCGCCACGATCGGCTATTTATCGCTGGGCACATCGGTCGGTTATCTCGCCGGGGTCAATCTCGCGAGCCGCCTGACGCCGCGCTTCGGGCCGCAGCGGATCAATGTTTGGTCGAACGTGCTCGGCTTCCCGATCCTCGTCCTGGCGACGGGCCTGCTCGCGCCGCTGCCGGTGATGCTCGGCTTCATGATGTGCTACCACGCCTGCATGGGCGCGGGGTACACGACGCAGCAGACGCTCCTGCTGGCCGTAACGCCCGCCGGCAAGGGGGCGACGGGCGGCGTGAACAGCGCGACAGTGCAGGCCGGTGGAGTCTTCGCCTCCGTCGTCGGCGGGGTCATTATCGGCACGCTCGGCTATCGCTGGCTCGGCCCGCTGCTCGGCTGGAGCGGCCTGCTCGCCGCCTTTCTCGTCTGGCGCGCCGTCGCCGTCAATGCCGCCCGCGACATCGAGATCGGCGGCGAGGGTCCACTCACCAGCATCGAGGCGAAACCGGGCATGGCCACCGAAGTGGCCACACCCGTCGTGAGGAAATAACGCTTCCCACTCTCACTACCGTCGCGGCTTTACGTATTGAGGTCCTGATAGACCAGGAGCAGGTCGTTGTTCTGCTGGGTGATGATCTGCTGCATGTAGAGCAGCGATTGGAGCAGGACCGCCTGCCGCTGGGCGTCGGTCGTTGCGGACGAATATGCGTCCTGAACCTTCTGGTCGAACTGATTGAGCGCCGTCTGCGCCTTGTCAATCGTGTCCTTGATCTCCGTTGCGGTTTCCGGTTTCAATGTCTGCTTCTGTACCTGCACCTGCTGAACGCCCGTCGGCGGCGCGGCTTTCGGCCGGAAGGTGTTGATGCCCTGCAAGACGGTCAGCGCGAGGAGCAGCACAGCGATGATGCCGAGCAGCGTCGTCAGCAGCGGATTGCCGCGCGGTGCGACGTGCGCGGGCGCTTGCGGCGCTTGCTGCACGGTCGCGGTGTTCGCCGCTGCCCAATCCCGACCGGGAACAGCCGGACCAGAAGGCGGCGTGGGCGGCGGCGGGACGTAGCGACCGCCCTCGTAGGGGCGCGGCGGCGCGGCCATGCTACCGGGCGGCACGGGCTGCGGCGCGGGGATGCGCGGCGGATAGGGCGTCTGTTCCCCCGGCGGTCGTGGACCCGGTTGTGCTGCGGGCTGCGCAGACTGTCCCGGCGCGCCCTGCGGCGGCGCCATGCGCGGTGGCGACTGCGGCGCGCCAAAACTCGGCAGGGGCGGCGGCGTTGGGGGAAAGCGCGGCGGCAGCGGGGGCGCCTCGGTCGGCTCCGTCTCCACGGCGGGGGATTCTTCTTCCGCTGCACCGGCGGGGTGCGATGACTCCGGCGGGGATGTTTGATTCACGCGGCGCTCCTTGGATCGGGCACAAATTCGATGCGCGTATGCTACCACAGGGAAGCAGGCGGCGGGCAGCGATCAGCCAATGATTAACCTCAGACGTTCACAAGAGCAGATCGAGCAACGCTGCCTGCTGCCCGCTTGTGTGGCACAATAGGTGCAGCGCAGGAATGATGATCTTTCCGCAGCCGTGCGGAGATGTGCATGCTACCGATGGAGGAGCCAATGGCAACCATGACCGCGACCACGACGCCAAGCACGGACGAACTGGAGAACCTCGCGCGGCTCGTCCGCTATTACAGCATGGTGAGCACGACCAAAGCGGGGTCGGGGCACCCAACCTCCTCGATGTCCGCCGCCGATTTGATGACTGTCGTCTTTTTCCGCGAGATGCAGTACAACTTCGATGAGGCCCGCCAGCCGAACAACGACCGGGTAATCTTTTCCAAGGGGCATGCCTCGCCGCTCCTGTATTCGCTGTATACCGTCGCGGGCGCGGTCAGCGAGGACGAATTGATGACGCTGCGGAAGTTCGGTAGCCGCCTCGAAGGGCACCCGACCTCGCGCCTGCCATGGGTGGAGGCGGCGACCGGCTCGCTCGGCCAGGGGCTTTCGATCGGTGTCGGCGAGGCGATCAGCGGCAAGTACCTCGACAAGCAGGATTTCACCGTCTATGTCCTGATGGGCGACGGCGAGATGGCTGAAGGGTCGCTCTGGGAGGCGTTCGCCAGCGCCGCGAACTACAAGCTCGACAACCTGATCGGCATCGTGGATGTCAACCGCCTCGGCCAGAGCCAGCCGACGGCGTATCAGCATGACATTGGTGTCTATGCCGCGCGCGCCAAGGCCTTCGGCTGGCATGTCATCGAGGTGGACGGCCACGACATGGGGGCGATCTGCCGCGCCTTCGACGAGGCGAAGACCGTCAAGGATCAGCCGGTCGCGCTGATCGCCAATACGATCAAGGGCAAGGGCGTACCCTTCATTGCCGACCAGGACGGCTGGCACGGCAAGGCGCTCAATGAGGAGCAACTGAAGAAGGCGCTGGAAGAACTCGGCCCCGTCAATACCGAACTGCGCGGTGGTGTGCGCAAGCCCGCGCCGATGCGCGATACCACCCCCACTTTCAAACAGCCTGCCGCGCCCGATTATAAGATCGGCGATATGCTCGCCACCCGCCGCGCGTACGGCAATGGCCTGAAGAAACTCGGCGACGCGAACGCGCACGTCGTCGCGCTCGATGGCGACGTGAAGAACTCGTCGTACTCCGAAATCTTCCAAAAGGCGCATGAGGATCGTTTCTTCGAGATGTTCATCGCCGAGCAGAACATGGTCGGCGTCGCGGTCGGGCTGGCGCGGATGAAGAAGCGGCCATTCGTTTCGACCTTCGCCGCCTTCTTCACGCGGGCGTACGATCAGATCCGCATGGGAGCGCTTTCCGAGGCGAACATCGTGCTGACCGGCTCGCACGCGGGCGTCTCAATCGGTGAGGACGGCGCGTCGCAGATGGGCCTCGAAGAGATCGCCATGATGCGCGCCGTCCACGGTAGCACCGTGCTCTACCCGGCGGACGCCGTTTCGACCGAGCGACTGCTGGCGGAAGCGGCGCAACGCGATGGCGTCGTTTATGTGCAAACGACCCGCGCCGACACACCGGTGATCTATGACAACAACGAGCAGTTCCCGATCGGCGGCGCGAAGGTCGTCAAGCAGTCCGACAAGGACGCGATCACGGTGATTGGCGCGGGCATCACGCTCGCCGAGGCGGTCAAGGCGCACGACGCGCTGCAGGCAGACGGCATTAACATCCGCGTCGTGGACGCCTACAGCGTCAAGCCGATTGACGCGAAGACGATCAGCGACGCGGCGCACGCGACCAACAACCGCGTGATCGTCGTCGAGGATCACTGGTTCGA
>JALYXG010000342.1 GCA_030947205.1 Chloroflexota bacterium | reverse complement strand
GTCGCTCGTTCTAGTATCGGATGCGGGGCGGCGCGGGTCACCCCGGTAGGAAAAAAGGATGGTGTGGGAGGATGAACATGGTGCGGCGGATGCGATTGGTGTGGCTCGTGGCGCTCATGGCGCTCAGTCTGGTGGCGACGACCGCTGCGCCCGTCGGGGCGGCGACAGTCTTTACCGACCCGAACGGGCAGTTCAAGGCGCAACTGGCGGACGGCTGGTCGTCCCAGCCGCCGCCCGATGGGTTCTCGGCGGTCTTCACCGTGGACGGTGGCGCGGCCCTTTTCACCGTCGGGCGCGACGATGTGACGAACGGCACGACCAACGTGGACTACGCGACGCTCTACGCCAAGAACATCGAAGGCAAGCAACTCCAGGATTACAGTGAGGTTGACCGCTACTACCTGAAGTGCTTCACCAGCGACAAATGCCCCGTCCTCGACTACACGGCGACGGATGTTGACGGCAAGACTCAGCGGGTCGCGCACGTCTTCTTCACCAGCGGGACTGATGCGTGGGTACTCACGTATCGCACGCTAGCGTCCAATTGGAACAAGTACCTGGACGACGTGAACGCGATGCTCGGCTCCTTCACGGTCTAATCCGTAACGGGGCGAGGCAAAAAGGGGCGGGCGCTTGCTGAAAGCGCCCGCCCCCTTTGCATTCACATCGCAGCCGTACTGCTACGGGACGGGGATCGTCGTGATATTCGCGACGGGGATGCCGCCACCGACGAGGGCGGTGTACAGCCCCTTATCAATCGCTGGGATCGGATCGGGCAGTTGCCCGTTGAGCGCCGCCGTCGCGATCTGCGCCGCCCGCTTGGAGGCGCGAATTTGCCCCTCCTCGGAGTAGACGGCGATGTGCGGCGCGACCATCACATTGTCCATCTTCAGCAGCGGGTTGTCGTCGGTGATCGGCTCGACCTCGAAGACGTCCAGCCCCGCGCCCGCGAGATGCCCGGCGCGCAAGGCGTCCACCAGCGCCGATTCCTCGATGATCGGGCCGCGCGCCGTGTTGATGATCCACGCGCCCGGCTTCATCATCTCCAGCCGGTCGGCGTTCATCAGGTGGTGTGTCTCGCCCCACAAGAAAGCATGGATCGAGATGTAGTCGGACTCCTTCAGCACCTGCTCCATCGGCACGAGCGGGATGCCCAGCTCCGCGACATCTTCCTGCTTGACGTACGGATCGGTGGCGATCACCTTGAAGCCGAGCGCCTTGGCGCGCTGCCCGAAGATGCGCCCGATCCTCCCAAAGCCGACGACGCCGACCGTCTGCGCCTTCGAGTTGTGGACGATGATCCGGCCATCCCCCATGTGGGAACGCCAGCCGCCCGTGCGCGTGATCTTGTCGAAGGCGTAGACTTGCCGGTTCGCCGCCATCAGAAAGGCGAGCGCCTGCATCGCGACCTCTTCCGAGTAGGCATCCGGCACGTTGCAGACGAGGATGCCGCGCTCGCTCGCCTCCGGCACATTGATGTCGTTGTAGCCGACGTACGGCCGCAGGATCATCCGGCAGGAGAGTTGGTCGTAGACCGGGCCGTTGAGCGCCGTGCCGCCCGACACGAGCACGTCCACATCCTTCAGCCGCGCGTCCACCTTGCCGTCTTCGCCGATCAGCGGTGTGGCGACAGTTTCCGCGCCGACATTCATCAGCGCCTGCTGGACGAGGTTCGCGGTGCCCGAGGTGTAGTTGCCGATGCCGAGTTTGCCCATGCCGCCGCCGTTTGCCTTCTTCCAGCGGGACAGGGCGATCTGAACGGCGCGGTCGTCCGGGGGTTGATTAAGCATTCTTCTTCTCCACCGGTGCGGTGCCAGGCTTGTCGTAGCGGTGGAACTCGCCAATCGCGCTCATCGCGACGCGGATCGCCGGCTTGTCCCCAACCACCGAGATGTGGTGCCAGATGTCCTTCGGGGCGAAGATGAAATCGCCCTGCTTGACCGCGACCTTGACGCCGTCCTCGAACTCCCACGTCTGCTCGCCCTCAGCGATGAACCACCACTCGTCCTGCTTGTGGTAGTGCGTGTCGTTCGGGTGGCCGGGCGCCTGGCAGATGACGACGCAGCGCGTCCCGTTCGTCTGCACGATCTCGTGCGCCCACGGCGGCGCTCCCATCTGCTCCTTGATCGCCGAAATGCTCAGCGATCGCATGTCGTTCCCCAACTCCATCGCTTTTGTCGTCGTTGCCATCCTACCCCTCCTGACATAAAGAGAAACCATAACGCAGAGGACACAGAGCGCGCAGAGATCGCAGAGAGCAAAAATCTATTTCTTTCGTTCCTTCTCCTTTTCTCTTCTCTGTGTACTCTGTGATCTCCGCGTTCTCTACGCTCAATCCTTGCCAGTGCCCCGGTCGTTGCGGCGCAGAGCGGCGAGGGCGCGTTCCCGCGTCGCGCGTGCCGTCGCACTATCAATGTCCGTCCGGCTCGTTGTCAAGATTTCCCGCCAGCCTTCCGGGAAGATCGGCTCCGCCGCGAACTCCGGGAAGAGTTCCTCCGCGATGCGCGCGAAGACGTGTGGCCCGCCGAGCCGGACGGTCGCGAACGGCCCGGTCAGCGACCAGCGCCGCCCCAAACCGCGTTCGAGGATTGCGTCAATGTCCTCCGGTGTCGCGACGCCGTTGCTGACCAGCCACAGGCATTCGCGCAGCAGCCCGAGTTGCAGCCGGTTCCAGATGAAACCCGGCACCTCGCGCAGCACCTGCACCGGCTCCTTCTCCATCCGGGCGAGCAGCGCGCGCACTGCCGCGACCGTCTCCGGCGTTGTTTTTTCGCCAGGGATCACCTCGACGAGCGGCAGGAGATGCGGCGGGTTCCAGTAGTGCGTGCCGATCACGCGCTCCGGGTGGCGCATCTCCACCGCGATAGCAGTGATCCGCAGGCTGGAGGTGTTCGAGCAGAGGAGCGTCGTCGGGGCGGTGCGGGCGTCCAGCAGTGTGAAGAGCGCTTGCTTCGCCACCAAATCCTCGGCGATGGATTCGACGACGACCGTCGCGCGGGCATAGTCGGCGTCGTCAATCATCGTGCCGGAAAGGCGGGCGTGCGCGGCATCCGCTTCGGCGGGGTCGAGTAATCGCTCACGCGCGAGCGTGGCGAGGGCACGGCGGGCCGTGTCGAGCGCGGCGGCGATCTTTGCGGGGTCACGCCCGGCGATCTGCACCGGGCCGAGGCGCGCGTACTCTGCCGCGATCCCCGGCGCCATCGCGCCCGTCCCGACAATCACGGCTTGTACGGTTTGCGTCCCCGCGTCGTTCCCGGTTGGCATAATCCCTCACGCTCCGGCTGCATTGGTTGAACGTTGGTCAGGATACGCCGATGCGTCGCGCGGGGCAACCCGCACGCGTCGTGCGCAATCGCGCTTTCAGCATGTGGGAGCCGCATTCGCTCTTTGGGCAGTCAATGCGGGATGATTTTGGTTCGCGTACCCAGCCTCTTCTCCGCTACGGTCTGTTTCTCGCCGTCTCACTCGCGTTCTCGATCCACCGACCGAACGCGATTGTTTGAAAATGCACGAACGTATGCTATGCTCCGCCCCCGTGATGGGATGCAATGATGTGAACCGCCAATACTTGCATTACGGGGTGTGATGACGTGGTGAACCTGCTCTGGGTCGCGGTGGCGGCGCCGGTCGTCAGTTGCATTCTGCTGGCGATGGCCGGGGCGCGGCTCGGTGCGCGGGCGGTTGGTGTGATTGCCTGCGCCAGCGTTTTTATCAGTTTCACACTGATTCTGCTCGCCTTCGGCGATCTGCTCGGCCTCGCGGCGGCGGATCGCGTGCGCGTTTCCGGCGGCTGGAAATGGCTCGAACTGGGCGACTTCACGCTCCGGGCGCGGCTGCTCCTCGATCCGCTCTCCGCGCTGCTTGCGCTGATTGTCACGGGCGTCGGCGGCCTGATCCATGTCTACGCGGTTGGCTACATGGAGGGCGATCCCGGCTACGCCCGCTTCTTCGCTGAACTCAACGGCTTCATCGCGGCGATGCTCCTTCTGACCTTCGCCGATTCGGTGCCGCTCCTCGCGGTCGGCTGGATCGGCGTCGGCATCGCCTCCGCCCTCCTGATCGCCTTCTGGTACGACCGCACGGGGACGGTCGCCGCCGGGCGCAAGGCGTTCCTTTTCAACATGGTCGGGGACATTGGCCTGATCGTCGCGATGGCCGTTTTTATCCACAAACTCGGCACGCTGGACATGGCGACGATCAACGCGAATGTCGCCAATCTGCCGAAGTCGTGGGCGATTGTTGCGGTGGTCGGGCTGCTGCTGGCGGCGGGCGCGAAGTCGGCGCAACTGCCGCTTTCCGGTTGGCTGCCGGACGCAATGGCCGGCCCGACGCCCGTCTCCGCGCTGATCCACGCGGCGACGATGGTCGCGGCCGGTATCTACCTGCTGATTCGCCTTTTTCCGGTGATTGACCGGAGCAATCTGAACGGGCTGGTCGCCGCTATCGGCGCACTGACCGCGCTCTACGGTGGTTTGTGCGCGCTCGTCCAGCCGAACCTCAAGCGCGTGCTCGCGTATTCGACGGTCTCGCAACTCGGCCTGATGGTCTTCGCGATCGGCATGGATGCGACGGCGGTCGCCGCCTTCCATCTCGCGACGCACGCGGCCTTCAAGGCAGTGCTTTTCCTCGCCGCCGGGTCGGTAATCCATGCGCTGGATGGCGAGGAACTATTGGACGGCATGGGTGGGCTGGCCCGCCGCCTGCCGCAGACGACGATTGCTTTCGCTATCGCCGCGCTTGCACTTGCCGGGACGCCGGGATTGTCCGGCTTCTTTTCCAAGGACGCGATTGTGGATGTCGCGCGCGAGCACGGCATCGTGTCGTATCTCGCCGCGCTGGCGATTTCCGCGCTGACGGCGGCCTATGCGACGCGCGCCTTTGTCCGCACCTTTCTCGGCCCGCCAAACCCGGCGCACCTCCACCCGCCCGGCCCGATCATGACCGTGCCGCAGTGGATACTCACAGTGTTCGCGGTCGTCGCCGGGTATCTTCCGGTGCAGCGTTTCCTCGTGCCGCGCCTCGGCGGGGCGGTCGTGAACATCAAGGCACAGAGCGCGATCATCAGCACGCTCGTCGCGCTGCTCGCGGCGGCGATCACCTGGGCGCTCGTCGCGAACCCCCAGCGGCGCCGCGCGCTGCTCGTGGGTGGCGCGGGCGTGCAGCGATGGCTACTCGGTGGCATGGGGCTGGATGCCATCGTCAATGCAATCGTCGTCCGCCCGATCATGACACTGGCAGACTACGCGCAGGGCAGCCCCACCCCCCCGTCCCCACTCCCGACACGAGAGGGGGGAGAAAGAGGCGGCGGAGCCGCAAACATCCCGTTCCTCGCGCCGCTCCGCCACGCGAATCTGCATCGCTATGTCGGTGGCCTGGCGACGGGCGCGTTCATCCTCGCGCTTTATTTGCTGGTGCGGGGAGCGTGAGAGAAGCAATGAGCAATGAGCAACGAGCAATGAGTAGTTTGGGTTTCATCCTCATTGCTTGCTACTCATTGCTCATTGCTTCCCGGAGGGGCCAATGACCGTTCCGTATATGATGCTTTCGCCGTTGATCGCGCTGGTGGTGACGGCGGTGGCGCTGCTGACATTGTCGGCGCTCGCGCCCCGGCAGCGGGGCGTCGCGGCGGTGTTGACGACGCTCGGGCTGCTCGCCGCGTGCGGGCTGATCCTTTGGGGCTGGCAGGATGCGCGGACGGTCTTCGGCGGTACCGTGACGGTAGACGCGCTCGCCGTCGCCTTCGGGCTGCTCGGTATGGCGACCGTGCTCGTGACGATGCTCCTTTCGCTTCCGTACGGGACGACGGAGCGGTGGGAAAGCGGCGATTATGAGGGACTGCTGATTTTTGCGGCGGGTGGGATGCTTGTCCTCGCCGTTGCCTCCGACCTCCTGGTGCTGCTGATCGGCATCGAACTGCTCGCGCTGCCGCTCTACTTGTTGGCGGGCTTCCCGCGCGGGCGGGAATCGGCGTTGCGCTACTTCCTGCTCGGTGTCGTCGCGCTGGCGATCCAGGCATACGGCACAGCGCTCGTCTACGGCGCGGTCGGCTCGACGAAGTTCAGCGCCATCGCGGCGGTTGCGGCCCAGAAAGGCGGCGACACGCTGCCGCTCCTGCTGGTCGGGCTGGCGCTCGTCCTGACCGGTCTTGGCTTCAAACTCGCGCTCGTTCCCTTCCACCAATGGGCGCCGGACGCCTATTCGGGAGCGCCGACGCCGGTGCTCGTCATCCTCGCGGTCGGCACCAAGGTCGCAGTGATCGCGGCATTTGTCCGGTTGCTGTATGGCGCGGCGCCGGGTTTGCAACCGTACTGGGGGCCGATTGTCGCGGCGGTCGCGCTGGTCACGGTGCTCGTCGGCAGCGTCGGCGTGCTCCTGCAGCGGGAAATGGGGCGTCTGATCGCCTACTCCGGCATTGCGCAGATCGGCCTCGTCGTGCTCGCGCTGGCGACGGGCAGCGGCGCGGGCGCGCGGGCCGCCTTCCTCAATCTCGTCGCCTACGCGGCGGCGACGGGCGCGATCGTCGCCGTGCTCGGCATCATGCACCGCGCCGGGGGCGATGCCCGCACCCTGCCCGCGCTCGGCGGGCTGATGGCGCAGCATCGCGGCATCGCC
>JALYXG010000338.1 GCA_030947205.1 Chloroflexota bacterium | reverse complement strand
ATGATACGGGTTGCTTCATCACTCGCTGCTCGTCGCGCATTGCTTATTTCTTGATCTGCCAGTACGCAATGTTCCAGGTCGTCGCGTCCCACGGCGAGGGGTTCGTGTTGATGAGGTCGGCGCGGCGGCCGCTGACGGCGGCGCGATCCACGATCGGGATGTTCACATCGTGGCTGACGATGTAGTCGTTGCACTGGATGAGCAGTGCATTGCGCTTGTCTTGATTGAGTTCGCCCTTCAGTTGCGTGACGAGCGCGTCGAACTGCGGGTCGGAAAAACGCTCGACATCCGCGCCGCCCCAGCCATTCGCTTTCTGCGCGATGCGGGCGGTCGTCCAGCCATCGAAATACGCTTGGGCGTCCGGGTAACCGGGGGAGCCGCTGAAGATTTGCAGGTCCTTCTCGAAGCGCGCGAACGAGTCCGAGTTGTCCGGCTTACCGAAGAAGACCCCGGCGTCCACGTTCTTGATCTCCATCTCGATCCCGGCCTGCTGGAAGGCCTGCTTCATCACCTGTTCCTCTTTTTCGCGCACACTGTTGACCGTCGTGCTAATCACGACATGCATCCGCACGCCGTTCTTGATGCGGATGCCATCCGCGCCTTTCTTCCAGCCCGCGTCGTCGAGCAGTTGGTTCGCCTTCGCCACATCGTAACCGCACGTGGTGTTCCTGGAAACGGTCTGCGGCGGCACGCTCGGCAGGACGTTGCAGGTCGGCACGGCGGCATCGCCGTAGAGATTCTTGGCGATGCTGTCCCGATCAATCAGCCACGAATACGCCTCGCGCACCTTCGGGTCCGCCTGGAAGGGATGCGGCGCTTTGAGCGACGACTTCTCGCCGTCCACGTCCTTGTTCGGGTCCGTGAAGTTGACCGACATCCGCTCGACGCCGTTGCCCGTCGTGATGTTCAACTGCTTCCCGGCGCTCGTCACCTGCTTGAGGATGTCCGGCGCGACTTGCAGGTTCCACGCATAGTCCGCGTCGCCCGCGATCACTGCCTTCGCCGCCGTGCCCGCGTCGCCGCCGCCCTTGTAATCAATCGCGTCGTAGTACGGCGCATTCGCGTCGCGGTAATTATCGTTCATCACGAACTGCACACTGTCGCCCGGCGTGAAGGATTTCACCTTGTATGCCCCGGTGCCGACCGGATTGCTGTTCGCGGGGCACTCCTTCGGCGAGGTGCATTTATCGAGTTGCGCCTTTTGCAGTACGACGCCGGTGTAGTTCGTGAAGGGCAGCCACCAGAGGGCGGTCGGCTGCTTGAAGGTAATCTTCACCGTCGTCGCGTCCGGCGTCTCGACTTTGGCGATGTCGGAGTAGGAGGTGATGTCCGCCGCCGCGTTGACGGGGTTGATCACGTAGTCGTAGGTCGCCTTGACATCCGCCGAGGTGAATGGCGTACCGTCCGACCACTTGACGCCGTCCTTCAGTTTCCACGTCACACCTGTGCCGTCCGCCGCCAGTTCGCCGTTCTGCGCGGTGGGGATTTCCTTGGCGAGCACGGGCACATCCGGGGTCAGCGCGTTCGCGGAGGTGACGGCCAGCGGCTCCGTCGCGATGCGCGCCGCCTGCTGGTCCTTGCCATTACCGGACGACGCCTGATGGACATTGAGGACGGTCGGCGCCTGCCAGTAAAGCAGCCGGAGCGTCCCGCCACCACCCCGCTTGGCGGGCGCCACACCGCGTGGATCGGCGCCCACGCTCGCGGTCGTCGTGGATGCCGTCGTCGCCCCGGTGGCGGAAGCGGCGGGCGCTGTCCCTGCCGAAGCGACTGAACCGACGGCAGTTGTCGCGCCTGGTGCGCTCGCGGTTGTCGGGGCCACCGTATTCGCCGCGCTCGGACTGGCGGCGCTCGTGGGCGCCGCTGCGGGCGCCGTCGTCGGCTTGGCGGCGGGCGTACTCGTCGCGCTCGATCCGCCACAGGCGGTCAGCAGCGCCGACAAGACGAACAGTGCGACGATCCCGGCACTCCACCGGGTCGCATCTGTGCGTCGCAACGTGTTCCTCATTCTTGCCCGATCCTTCCCGATCTGTATGACACACGTATCTCCCAGCGAGGCCGGACATAATCCGCCCGACAATCGCGATCATAGGGGGAAGTGGGGGCGGCGTCCAGATGCGCGTGACGACGCGACGGATGGCGACCGCATCTGCGATAGAATGCCGCGATCGGGAGCATCGGCGGCAGAAAGCGGGAGGGAAATGTGGCAACAATCCGGGCGGTCCGCTGTTTTCAAGTCTCCGGGCACGACGAAGGCGTCCTTTCGCCGGAGGAACGCCAGGCGCAAATGCTCGATATTTACCCCGAATTTGCCGCCCGTGGGTCGGCCAAAGCGAGCGACCGCATCGAGGCGATCTACGTCGAGATCGAGGCGAACGACGGCACGCGGGGCATCTTCGGCCCGATCTTCGCCGAGAGCGCCGCGATCATTCGCTCCAAACTCGCACCGCACTTGATCGGGCGGGACCCGCTCGCGGGCGAGTATCTGTGGGACATCCTCTACCGGCAGGATCGGCACGCGCGCAAGGGCAATCAGATGATGGCGATCAGCGCATTGGACAACGCGCTCTGGGATTTGCGCGGCAAACTGCTCGGCCAGCCCGT
>JALYXG010000327.1 GCA_030947205.1 Chloroflexota bacterium | reverse complement strand
CGTCCAACGGCAAACTGCCAGGCGTCACGAAGTCATCGTGGTAGGAGTGGGAACGCATGAGCGTCAATGATCCAATTAGCGACATGCTGACCCGAATCCGCAATGCCGGCATGATGCGGCACGCGGAAGTCATAATGCCTTCGACCAAGGTGCTGGTGGAAATCGCCCGTATCCTACGCGAAGAAGGCTTCATCGAGGGTTACCGTGTCACGGAGCAGAAGCCGCAGAACCAGCTGACGGTTCGATTGAAGTACGACGACACGAAGAAGCATGTCATCCAGGAGATCAAGCGGATCTCCAAGCCTGGCCTGCGCATCTACCGGCAACGTGGCGCCATCGAGCGCGTTCGCAACGGGCTTGGCGTCGCCATCGTCACGACCTCGCAGGGCGTGATGACGGGCCGCGACGCGTACCGGCGTGGCGTCGGCGGCGAACTGCTCTGCACGGTTTCCTAGGAGGAGTTGCGATGTCCCGCATCGGTATTCGACCGATCCCGATCCCGGCTGGTGTCACGCTCGACCACGAGGGCGGCGCGATCACGGTCAAAGGCCCGCGCGGCGAACTCAGCCGCACGATCCCGGCCTCGATGATTCTCGAGCGTGAGGACGGCGTGCTGCATGTTAAGCGGCCGAGCGAGGCCCGTGTCCAGCGCGAGTTGCACGGTCTGACTCGCACGCTCGTCGCTAACATGGTCGAGGGCGTGACGACCGGTTTCCGCAAGGAGCTGGAAATTAACGGCGTCGGCTATCGCGCTGCGATGGACGGCAAGGACCTCGTCCTGACCGTCGGTTATTCCCACCCGGTGCGATTCAGCCCGCCGGAGGGCATCGCGTTCGCGGTGGACACGCCGCTGCGCGTGGCCGTGATCGGCAACAACAAGGAAGATGTCGGCGATCTGGCGGCGCGCATCCGCAAGGTCCGCCCGCGCGAGCCGTACAAGGACAAGGGCATCAAGTACCTCGGCGAATGGACCCGTCGCAAGGCCGGCAAGACCGGTAAGACAGCGAAGAAATAGGACTAAGGACTTAGGACGAAGTACGACGAGTTCCACTAAGTCCTAAGTCCTTAGTCCTTCACCTGGCACCGGCCCGCGATGTCGGGCGCGGAATGAAGGAGGGGCGATTTTATGCCCATGCAACGACTGAAAGTACGCAAGGCGCTGACGCTGCGCCAGAAGCGGCATAAGCGGGTCCGCGCGAAGGTTTCCGGGACGCCGCTGCGACCGCGATTGAATGTTTTCCGTTCCAGCCAGCACATTTATGCGCAGGTGATAGACGACGAGCGTGGTCACACGCTCGTTGCGGCGGGGTCGGCGGAACCGGCGGTTCGGCAGCAGGTGAGCGATGACCAAACGAAGACGGACAAAGCGAAACTCGTCGGTCGTCTGATCGCGGAGCGCGCACAGGCCGCAGGGATCACGAAGGTCGTCTTCGACCGTGGCGGCTTTCTGTATCATGGTCGCGTCCAGGCGCTTGCGGATGCCGCTCGGGAGAGCGGGCTTGACTTCTAAGGGGAGGCACATCATTCATGGCACGGATTGATCCGGCAACAGTGGGAGACCTTGAAGAGCGCGTCGTGCAGATCAACCGCGTCGCGAAAGTGCAGCGGGGCGGGCGGCGCTTCAACTTCTCCTCGGTCGTCGTCGTCGGCGACGGCAAGGGCCACGTCGGCGCGGGGATGGGCAAGGCCGGTGAAGTTCCGGAGTCCATTCGCAAGGGCGTCGAGGATGCGAAGAAGCGCATCATCAAGGTGAATCTCGAAGGGACGACGATCCCGCACGATATTCAAGTGACATACGGCGCGTCGCGCGTGCTGCTGCGCCCCGCGCGCCCCGGTACGGGCGTCATCGCGGGTGGCGGTGTGCGTGCCGTTATGGAAGCGGCGGGCATCCATGACGTGTTGACGAAGACGATCGGCAGCACGAACCCGGTCAACGTCGTCCGCGCCGCCTTGAAGGCGCTGGAGGAGTTGGAGTCGGTCGAGAGCGTCGCAGCGCGGCGCGGCAAGCCGGTCTCGTACTTCGGTCGCCGCCGCAACAAGGAACTGGCTGACGAAGCGGCGAACCACGCCGCCGCGCGGGCATAGGAGCGTCAATCATGGCAGAGAACGCAGCGCCGGTGTTGCGCGTCACGTATGTGAAAAGCTCGATCGGCTACGCACACGATCAGAAAGCGACGGTTCGCTCCCTGGGCCTCCGGCGACTGCACCAGACAGTCGAGTTGCCGGACACGCCCTCGGTGCGGGGCATGTGTTTCAAAGTGCGCCATCTCGTGACCGTCGCGGATGCGGGCGCGGCGTCAAAGGAGTAATCCGATCATGCAGCAGCAGGACCTCAAGCCGAATCCCGGTTCGCACAAGGCGCGCAAGCGCGTCGGGCGCGGCATCTCGGCTGGCCAGGGTAAGACCGCCGGTCGCGGCACCAAGGGCCAGGGCGCACGCTCCGGGCCGAATGTCCGCCGTGGTTTCGAAGGCGGCCAGAACCCGATTTACATGCGCATGCCGTATAAGCGTGGCTTCACCAACATCTTTAAGCAGCCGTTCGCCGTCGTGAATGTTGCGCGCCTCGAGGAACTGTTCGAGGCGGGCGATGAAATCACGCCGGAAGTGCTCGTCGCGCGTCGCGTCGTGACCGACAAAGTGCTACGCCCGCCGGTCGTCCCATTCAAGGGATGGCAGGTGAAGGTGCTCGGCGATGGCGAGATCACGAAGGCGCTGACGGTGCGCGTCCATCGCGTCACGGCGTCCGCGCGCGAGAAGATCGTCGCGGCGGGTGGCACCGTCGAGGAGACGGCCGCAGAGCCGACCGAGGCAACCGAAGAGGCCGAGTAGCGACGACGGAGCAGGGTGCGCCAATTTTTCGCACATAAGTTCCGCTGCTTTCAGATTGAGGTAGCGGAGGGGACGACAGAACGATGTTGCAGGCCGTCTTCAATGCCTTCCGCATCCCGGATCTGCGCAAGAAGATCCTCTTCACGATCGGGATGCTGCTGATCTTCCGGGTCATCGCGCATATCCCGTTGCCAAACGTGGATCATGCGGCGCTGGACCGGCTGTTCCGCAACAACGCATTCCTTGGCACGCTGAACCTGTTTTCGGGCAGCGCGCTCCGGACATTTTCGATCGCAATGATGGGTGTGTACCCGTACATCACCGCCTCGATCATCGTTCAACTTCTGACGCCGATCATCCCGAAACTGGAGGAATGGTCTAAGGA
>JALYXG010000320.1 GCA_030947205.1 Chloroflexota bacterium | reverse complement strand
GCGCGAACATGAGCGCGGCAATCGAACGGGGGCCGGGGAGGCACGGCATCGCAAATGCGTTGTTTGTGTACGTGCGCGACCCGGACGGCAATCGCGTCGAATTATACGCAAACGATTACTCGACGGTAGACCCTGATTTCGAACCGATCCGCTGGACGCTGAACGACCCGCGTCGCCAAACGCTCTGGGGCCATTACGTCCCGCGCTCCTGGTTCGAGGAAGCGATGCGGGTCCAATCCATCACGGACGGCACGTTCATCCCGACGCACGAGCCGCAACTGAGCGGTACGCCAACGTATGTACATTAGTAGTCAGTAGCCAGTAGTCAGTAGTCAGTTGGCAGTCGAGGCGCTACATTCATTCCCTTTCTGGCTACTGACTACTGACTACGACGAACGGAGTGAGCGTATGCCTGCACGAACCGGAGCGCAATACATTGCCGATCTGAAAAAGATGAAGCGCGAGATCTGGATCGGTGGTGAGCGCGTTGACGATGTGACGACGCACCCCGCGACGAAGCACGGCGTCGCGTCGTACGCGCACCTCTACGACATGCAGCACGATCCCGCGCTGCGCGACGTAATGACCTACCCCTCCCCAACGACGGGCGACCGCGTGGGCATGTCGTTCCTGACGCCGCGCACACCGACGGATGTTGCGCTGCGCCGCGAGATGATGCGCCAGTGGGCGAACTACTCCGGCGGCATGATGGGCAGAACGCCCGACTACTGCAATACCTCGTTCATGGCGATGACTGCCGCGTCGGAATACTTCGCCGCCAACGATCCGCGTTTCGGCGAGAACATGCGGAACTACTACGAGTACATCCGCGAGCGCGATCTTTGCCTGACGCATACGCTCATCAACCCGCAGGCGAATCGCTCGAAAGGGGTCAATGAGCAGGCCGACCCGTATCTGCCCGCCGGGATCGTCACGACCAACAGCGCGGGCGTCGTCATCCGCGGCTGCCGACTGCTCGCGACCAGCGCGCCGCTCGCCGACGAGATCATGGTTTTCCCTTCCACCATCGTGAAGAACGAAAACGCGGACAAGTATGCCTTCGCCTTCTCGATCTCGACCGACACGCCGGGGATGAAGTTCATTTGCCGCGAGTCGCTCGATCAGGGCAGGTCGCACTTCGACCACCCGCTCGGCTCGCGCTTCGAGGAGATGGACGCCATCGTCATTTTCGACGATGTAACCGTGCCGTGGGAGCGGATATTTCTCCTGGGAGACATGGAGCGGTGCAACGGCTGCTACGGCGCGACCGATGCTGTCGTCCACATGATGCATCAGGTCTGCATCAAGAACATTGCGAAGGCCGAATTCCTGCTCGGCATCGTCCTGATGATGATCGAGACGGTTTCCATCGAGCCGTTCCAGCATGTGCAGGAGAAGGCGGCTGAGGTGATGACCTACCTCGAAACGATGAAGGCGTGCCTGCGCGCGGCGGAGGCGGACGCGCACCTCGACTCGTGGGGCGTGATGACGCCCGCGCGGATGCCACTCGACATCGCGCGCAATATGTTCCCGAAGATGTACCCACGCATCGTCGAGATCATCCAACTGCTCGGTGCGAGCGGCCTGATGGCGACAGCGTCCGAGTCCGATTTTGACGGCCCAATCGCGGCAGACGTACAGAAATACTTGCAGGCGGCGAACGCCGTCGGTAAGGAGCGGGTACGGCTCTACCGGCTCGCCTGGGATGTCGCCTGCTCCGGGTTCGGTGGGCGGCAGGAACTCTACGAACGCTACTTCTTCGGCGACCCGATCCGCATGATGAGCGCCCTGTATTTCGGCTACGACAAAGAGCCACTGAAGGAGCGCATCCGCTCGTTCCTCCATCAGGACGATGTGCTCATCCCCGCCGCCCCGGTGGCCACCGGTGAGTGAGCCGATTGACCGGCGCGAATTTCGCAACGTCGTCGGTTTGTTCGCGACGGGTGTGACGGTCGTTACGACGCGCGTGGGCGAGGATGTCCACGGCATGACCGCGAACGCCTTTACGAGCCTGTCACTCGATCCGCTCCTGATATTGATTTGCGTGGACCGGCGGGCGCGCATGCATCCGATCATCCAACAAAGCGGGACGTTTGCCGTCAACTTCCTTCATGAGGGGCAGGAGGCGATCTCGCGCAACTTCGCCGGGCAGCCGCAGGAGGGCATCGCGGACATCATGCATTTCTCGGAGGATGACGGCGCGCCGGTGATCCGTGGCTGCCTCGCGTCGCTGCGGTGTGATGTGCGGCAGGTGCTCGATGGCGGCGATCACGCAATTGTGATCGGCGAGGTACAAGAACTAATTCGTGGCGATGTCGGCGCGCATCCGCTCGTCTATTTTGCCGGGAAGTACCGACGCCTGCTCATCGAAACGGATGCCGGGCATAGCGCCCCCGAACCGTGGCTCAATGACGATGTGCGCGTCTACCACGAGGAATGGCACGGATAGCGAGCAATGAGCGATGAGCAATGAGCAATAAGTGGGTCGCGGCGTGGCCTTCAGTGTGATGGGCAAGCAGTTGGGGCTATTTCCCCGGTGGTAGCAGGCTTTCCAGCCTGCCGTCTCGAGCCGAGAAGCGGGCTGGAAAGCCCGCTACCACCGGGTATGGAGGTCATTGGCGTGGAGCGACGGCAGCGGATTTCGTCGGGGAGTGTGTGGGAGGAGCGGGTCGGGTTTTCGCGGGCGCTCCGGGTCGGGCAGTGGGTGTTCGTGTCGGGCACGACGGCGACGGGTGCGGACGGCGCGGTGATTGGCACGGGCGATCCGCACGCGCAGACCGTGGCGATCCTCGAAATAATCGAGCGCGCCCTGCACGAAGCCGGGGCGACGATGGCGGATGTCGTGCGGACACGCATCTACGCCACCAACGCAGACGATTGGGAAGCGATTGGCGCGGCGCACGCGCGCTTTTTCGCTGACGTACGCCCGGCGAATACACTGGTCGAGGTGAGCAGGCTCGTTGGCTCCGGCTATCTCGTGGAGATTGATGCCGATGCGCTGATCGCGGACGAACGATGAAATTCTCGCTCCGATTGAACAATGATCTGCCGATCCCCGACTACGTCGCACTCGCGCAGGTGGCGGAAGCGGCGGGTTTCGATCAATTATGGGTGAGCAACGACCTTTTTCTGCGTTCGGTTCCCGTCATTCTTTCCGCCGTGTCACAGGCAACGACGCGCATCGAAATCGGCACCTGCGTCGTCAATCCATACACGATCCACCCCGCTGAGATCGCCATGCTCGCCGCGACGCTGGATGAGATCAGCGGTGGCCGGTTCAACCTCGGCATCGCCGCCGGTGGCGCGGAACTGCTGAAGTGGGTCAACATCGCGCCGGAACGGCCACTTGCTGAGA
>JALYXG010000299.1 GCA_030947205.1 Chloroflexota bacterium | reverse complement strand
CAACTGTCCTGGCGGAAGGGAAGATCAACCCGCCCGACCTCGATCTGCTTACTGTCACGGACGACCCGGCGGAAGCGGTGCGCGTAGTGACGGAAGCATACCGGCGCAGCGCCGCTACCCTCGATGGCGCGAGCGGGGTCCCCGTAACCTGGGACCCCGACCCGAAACCCATCCACACTGCGCCAATCAAGCCATAATCAACGTGGTAGCGCGGGCTTTCCAGCCTACGTCCCCTTCTCATCGCCACGGCCTGAAAAACCTGTGAACGTCGTTTGGGACGCAGGCTGGAAAGCCCGCGCTACCACGTTGATTATGGCTTGATTGGCGTAGGGTGGATAGGTTTCGGATCGGGGTCCCAGGTTACGGGGACCCCGCTCGCGCTATCGAGGGTAGCGGCGCTGCGCCGGTATGCTTCCGTCACTACGCGCACCGCTTCCGCCGGGTCGTCCGTGACAGTAAGCAGATCGAGGTCGGGCGGGTTGATCTTCCCTTCCGCCAGGACAGTTGCGCGAATCCAGTCCAGCAACCCTTGCCAGTACGCCCGCCCGAAAAGCACGACGGGGAACATGCCGAGCTTGCCAGTCTGGATGAGCGTCAGGGACTCGAACAGCTCGTCGAGCGTGCCGAAGCCGCCGGGAAAGCAGATGAACCCTTCCGCGTACTTGACGAACATCGTTTTGCGCACGAAGAAATAGCGGAAGTTGAGTGCGAGATTGACGTAGCGGTTCAAACCTTGCTCGAACGGTAATTCGATGTTCGCGCCGACGGAAGTCCCGCCTGCGCCGATTGCACCCCGGTTCGCCGCCTCCATGATGCCGGGGCCACCGCCAGTGATCGTCGCGAACCCCGTCTTCGCCAGTTCCGCGCCGACCGCTTGCGCCGCGCCGTACATCGGATCGGTTTCGTGCGTCCGCGCCGATCCGAAGACGGTGACGGCGGGGCCGATCCCAGCGAGCGCGTCGAACCCGGTGACGAACTCGCCCGTGATCCGCATGATCCGCCACGGATCGCTGTGGGTGAATGCCGCCGCGCGCTCGCGCTCGCGATCCGTCCACGAGAATAGTTTTCGGTCCTCGGTCTGTTCGCCCCGTGTCGCCGCGCGATTAAGCGTGACATTCGGGATCAGGTTTGCGTCCATCTCGGGCCAGATGGGCACGGATTCGTCGGTCATCGTCGTCCCTCCACCGAATTAAAGCGGCTGGTTGCCCGCCGCGTATTTCGCCATCAGGTGATCCACGAACGCGCTATAGGTATCGGCGAGCGCGGCATTTTCCAGCACGAGCAGGTTTTCCGCGTTGAATTCCGCGCTGCGCGAGAAGTTGTATGAGCCGGTGATCACCGTATCGTCCACGACGAGCACTTTCGCGTGCATGAAGTCGTGGATCGTATCGGGCCGATACGGCGTCGAGTTCTTGCCGATCAACCCCGCCTGCGCGACGATTTGCCGCACCGCGCCGATTTTCCAGACGTTGTGCGGCACGTCCTGCCATTGGGTCAGCACACTCGCCATCTGCGTGCGGTCGTAGACGCCGCTGACCGGCACATTGCCGGCCGACAGCAGATCGCCGAGCGCGCCGATCAGCGCGCCGGAATTAATCAGCATGCTCCAGATACGGACGCGCCGCTGCGCCGCCGACACCCGCCGGGTGACCTCGTCATCAATCCGTGGCCCGCGCCCCGGCGAAAAGAAGACCTGCGCGGTCAGCGGCGTGCCACCGTAGGTCAGACTCACCGGCGTCGTGTCGAACGAACCGCTCGTGCCGATCTGGCCTTCGCGCCACAGATCGGCGAAATCGCGGGCGTAGAAGCGCGCCAGATCGGGCGAGGCGATGCGCAGGATGTTGTTCTCCTCGACATTCCATGAGTCGTCCGTGAAGTTGGTCGAGCCGGTCCAGACGCGCGCGCCGGAAACATCGTCCGTCGCATCCGGGTCCGGCAGGTCACGGACGATGTACTTGTTGTGCATCAACTTTAGCCCACCGATACGTCGAAACGGGTAGCCGAGCGACTGGATCAGCGCGCCTGTGCCCGGCGGCGCGGGGTCCATCCCTTGCGCGACTTGCGGCGGCTCCGGCTTGTCGGCGTCGTAGGCGATGCGGATTGCCACGCCGGCCGCCGCGCGCTCGCGCAGCGCGCCCGCGACGACCGCTTTCAGCGGATCGCTGAGGCGGAAATCGTAGACTGCCAGATCGAGACTGCGCCGCGCCCCGCCGATGAACGCGGCCAGTTGCGCGGCGATCTGGTCGCCCGTCTGCTCACCCTGGGCGAGCAATGTCACTTCCAAGTCGTCACCGGACGGTTGCGGTACCTGCAACGTGTTCACTCGCTCGCTCCTGCTGCGAGCCGCCCGGCGAGCGCGCGTCAATCGCACGACTGGGGCGGCATCCGCAATGCGTATACGCAGGGATGATGCCGTGGTTGGGGAACCTCACCCCTCGGTGCGCTATACTGCGCGCGGGGTGCATCGGAGCGCCCGCGACTGTCGGGCCATTGCAACGGAGAAAGAGGCACCAGCCATCAGCGCCATCACACCGACGATTGATCGTTTGCGCTCCCAGCCGGAGATCGAACGGCTACTCAGCCGAGCGAAAGTTTCCCTGTCCGACACCATCGCACTGACCGCGAGCATCGCCCAGATTCCCGCCCCGACGGGTGCGGAGGCGGAGCGCGCCGCGTTTGTTGTGCGGGAAATGCAGGCTATCGGCCTTGTGGATGTGCATACGGACGGCGTCGGCAATGCCATCGGGCGGCGACCGGGCAATGGCAACGGCCCGACGGTGATGATCGCCGCGCACACCGACACGGTCTTTGCCGCCGATACCGACCTCACGGTGCGCCGGACGACGGAGCGGATCGCCGGCCCCGGTGTCGGCGACAACAGCCTCGGCGTCGCGGCAATGCTCGCCGCTGCCCGCCTCCTGACGACGCTCGATGTGGCGACGGCGGGCGACATCCTCTTCGTCGCGGATGTCGGCGAGGAGGGGCTGGGCGATTTGCGCGGGATGCGCGAGGCGGTGCGCACGTACCGCGACCAACTCGGCGCGGTCGTCGCTGTCGAGGGGCACAACCTCGGCCGCGTCACGCATCGCGCTGTCGGCAGCCGCCGCTACCGGATCGCCGTGCAGGGGCCGGGTGGTCATTCGTGGGGCAACTATGGCCGCCCGAACGCCATCCACATCCTCGCCAAACTGATCACCGATCTCGTCGCGCTGCCGATCCCCTCCACGCCGAAAACGTCGCTCTCCGTTGGCACGATCGAGGGTGGCGTCTCCGTCAACACGATCGCGCCGACCGCCTCGACGCTCGTGGATTTGCGCTCGATCTCGCAGGCGAACCTCGAACGGCTCGCCGGGTTGGTCGAGCGCACCGTCCGCGCCGTCCACATCCCCGATGTGCAGGTGACGGCGGAAATCCTCGGCGACCGACCCGCCGGCGACCTCCCCGCCGACGCGCCGATTGTGCGGACGTGCATGGAGACGTTGCGCGCCCTCGGTATCCCGCCGACGCTCGACGCGAGCAGCACCGACGCCAATGTGCCGATCGGCCTCGGCATCCCGGCCGTCTGCATCGGCATCGCGGAGGGCGGCAACGCGCACCGCCTGGAGGAGTTCATCCGCATCTCGACGATCCCGACGGGCCTCCAGCAGTTGCTCCTGCTCATCCTTGCCCTCGGCGGATACGACGCGGTATGAGCATCCGGGTCGTCTTTTTCGACATGGGCGATACGCTAACGACGATCCTGCCGTCGTGGGAGACGCTCTATGTCAATGCCTGCGCGCGGCATGGTATTCATGTCGAGCATGACGCGCTGGTCGCCGCGACCCGCGCGGTTTTCGGTGCGCTCGACGCGGACGAATCGCGGATGACGTATGAGGCGACCGAAGAAGCCGACCAGCGGTATTATCAGGAGATCAACGGCGACATCCTCCGCCGTGCCGGTGCGCCGATGGACGACACGATGCGGACGATCCTCGAACACCTGCAAGGCGAGTTCGAGACGCCCGCGCACTTCCACCTTTTCCCCGATGCCGTTCCGACGCTAGAGACGTTGCGCGCGGCAGGCTACCGGCTCGGCATCATCTCCAACTGGTCGTGGAACCTGCCCGACCTTTGCGACGGCCTCGGCATCACCGGCTATTTCGAGCACATCGTCACTTCCGCTCGCGTCGGTGCGTCGAAGCCGCACCGCGCGATCTATGACTACGCGCTCCACTGGTTCGGCGCGCGACCCGAAGAATGCGTGCAGATCGGTGACAACGCCGTCGCCGATGTCGCCGGGGCGCGGGCGGTCGGCATGCACGGCATCCTCATTGACCGCCGTGACCGCGTGCGCACCGCCGACTATCCCGTCGTGCATGCGCTGGCGGAAGTGCCGGGCGTCGTCGCGGGACTGGGAGCCTAACCCCCGGCCCTTTCCCGCGAGGAAGGGGTGACTCAATCCAAGTACCGTGGCGTTTACCAACAATTGGGGCATCATCGTGAGCATGTATTTGGTGGAGGCAGGCTGGAAGCCCGCCACCACTGG
>JALYXG010000290.1 GCA_030947205.1 Chloroflexota bacterium | reverse complement strand
CAGATGAAAAGCGAGTTTCTGGCGAACATGAGCCACGAACTGCGCACGCCGCTCAACGCGATCATCGGCTTCTCCGAATTGTTGCAGGAGCAATTCTACGGGCCGCTCAACACGGAGCAGGACGAGTATCTGACGAATATCCGCACGGCGGGGGAGCACCTGCTCGGCCTGATTAACGACATTCTCGACCTGTCCAAGATCGAGGCGGGTCGGATGGAGCTCGACCTGGAAGACCTCGACCTGCCGCATCTGCTCGCATCGAGCATTACGATCGTCAAGGAAAAGGCGCACACGCACGGCGTCCGCCTGAGCGTGGACGCGGGCGATACCGGTGCGACCATCGCCGACGCGCGCAAACTGAAACAGATCGTCTTCAACCTGCTTTCCAATGCGGTGAAGTTTACGCCGTCCGGCGGCACGGTCGCCCTTTCGGCGCGCACCGATGGTGAGGTGGTCGAGATCGCCGTCGCGGACACCGGCACCGGCATCGGCGCGGAGGATCAGCAGAAACTCTTCCGCGAGTTCACCCAGGTGGACGGCTCACTTTCGCGCCGCCATGAGGGGACGGGCCTCGGCCTCGCCCTCACCAAACGGCTCGTCGAGTTGCACGGCGGCACGATCGCCGTCCGCAGCGCCCTCGGCGAGGGCAGCACCTTCACCGTGCGCATGCCCATCAGAAGGACTGAGGACTCAGGACTGAGGACTGAGCGGGAATCGGCATTTCCTCAGTCCTCATCCCGCCCAGAGGGCATCCAGAGTCCTCAGTCCTCTCGGCAGGTGCCCCGCATCCTCGTCATCGAGGACGACGACCCGACAGCGGAATTGATCGCGGCCTATCTGGAAAGTGCAGGATACGAGACCCGGCGAGCGCGCAACGGCGAGGAGGGGCTTCAGTTGGCTCGCGAGTTGCAGCCGGACGGTATCACGCTCGATGTGATGATGCCCGTGATGGACGGCTGGACCTTCCTGCAGGAGTTTTCAGCGGACGCCGAACTGTCGAAGATTCCGGTGATCGTCCTCAGTCTCGCGAGCGATCTGAAGCACGGCTACAGCCTCGGCGCGGCGGCGGTGCTCGGCAAGCCGATCCGGCGCGACGAGTTGTTCGCCGCGCTCGCGAAGAGCAATCTGTTGCCGACAGGGGGTCACCCCGCCCGCGTCCTCGTTGTGGACGATGACCCGAAGGCGGTGGACCTCGTCTCGGACTATCTCGCCTCATTCGGCCACCACGTCCACAAGGCGTATGGCGGCGCGCACGGCATCGCCATCGCGGACGACGAGCATCCCGATCTCGTCATCCTCGATCTGATGATGCCGGAAGTGAATGGTTTTATGGTCGTGGACAAACTGCGCGAAAACCCGCGCACATCGGACATCCCGATCATCATTCTGACGGCGAAGATCGTCAGCGCGGACGAGCGACGCCGGCTGAACGGGCATATCGTCGCCATCGCCGAGAAGAGCGGTATTGATCGCGCCGCCTTTCTTTCCGAAGTCAACCGCGCCGTCCGTCTCAGTGCGGCATGACAAGGACTAAGGACTGAGGACTAAGTAGGGAACCCACTTAGTCCTCAGTCCTTAGTCCTTAGTCCTTCCTCGTCAGGGTTTGGCTGTTGCGGTCGGCGCGGGGCCGGGTGAGGCGACGGCGGTCGGTGGACGCGGTGGGGAAGGGGCCTGGGGGCCGGTGATGAGATCGCTGCGGATGAAGCCCGTCTTGCCCTCGAACGAAACGCGCACCCACTTGGAGGTCCCGTCGGCGCCGGTGACGCTCGGGTCCAGTACGGGCGCTTCCGCGCCGTAGTCGAGTTTGCCGATCACTTGCCCGCTCGTGTCCGGCTTGTCGCGCACATTCGCACCGTCGTCCGCCGTGACCTTTACCACCTGCGTCGCGGCGGACGATGGCGCGGTGGCCGACGGTGCGGTGGAGGATGACGCAGGGGCAGGTGAGGTGCCGACGGGTGCGGGGGGGGAGCCGATGACCGCAGTCGGCGCGCGCGTTCCTTGCGGCGCGGGGATGAGGACGCCCGATGGTGGCGAGCCGGCACTCGCCGTCCCGCGCGCCACGGCGGAACCGCTCGCCGCCGCTGGGGTCAGGACGCTGGAAACCTGTGTCTGCTCCGCGCTCCGCGTCGTTGTCGCGGCGGCATCGGCCGCAGGCGAGGATGAGCCGCCACCGCCGCACGCGGCGAGCGCGAGCGCGAGCGTGAGGCCGAGGAGTGAACACCAGCGTCGCATCATCGTACCTCCGGTCAGTGATTCGTCGTCGTGCCACATGCAGGCAATCCTGATGCAATTCTGTCGCCACCACGGGCGCCTCCCGTGAGACCGGTAATCACGAGCGGGAATGAGCGAGGAGAAAGAGCAGGCCCGGATCGCCACGGGGAATGTCTGTACGTACTATAGCATCTCCGCAATGGCGTGTCTGGTGCATCTCTTGTATATTCGCATGAAGCGGTCACGCTAGGCGCACGGGGCGGCGACGAATGCGGCCCCGTTGATGACGCGGAGGAGCAATGGCCCAGACGATTCTTGTCGTAGACGACAACGAGGCGAACCTGCGATTGATGAATGCGGTGCTCAAGACGCGGGGCTATCACCTCCTCGAAGCGATGAGCGGTGAGGCCGCGCTCGAAATGCTGACCAGCGAGCAACCCGCGCTCGTGCTGATGGATGTGCAAATGCCGGGACTGTCCGGCATTGATGTCGCGCGGACGATCCGGGCGATGCCGACTAGGGCGGACGTGCCGCTGATCGCGATCACCGCGATGGCCATGAAGGGTGACCGCGAGGAAATCCTCGCCGCCGGCTTCAATGACTACCTCGCCAAACCCTACAAGATGGGCGAACTCCTCGCTCTCGTCGGCCGCTGGCTCCCTACGGAAGACGAAGATCGGCGAAGGGGACTTTGAACCACGAAGACACGAAGAGCACGAAGAGGTACAAAGAGAGGACGAATTTTGGTTTTCTCCTCCCCCCTTCGTGTCTTCGTGGTTTATTCCCCAACGTCTCTTGCGATAAAGGAGCGCTGAATGGCGTATGAGCGCGAAGTGGATGTGTTGGCGGGGGCCGTGCGGGAGGCGGGGGAGGCGATCAAGCGGCATTATGAGGGGGGTGCGCGGGTCTACACGAAGGCGGACAACAGCCCGGTCACGGATGCCGACCTTGCCGCTAATGCCATCTTGATCGAGCGATTGACCGCCGCTTTTCCGGACGATGCGATCCTTTCGGAGGAGATCGTGCCGGACGCTGCGGTCAATGCGGCGGCGCGTTGCTGGATCATTGACCCGCTGGACGGCACGGCACACTTCGTCGCGCGGCAGCCGACCTTCGCGGTGATGGTCGGGCTGGAAATCGGCGGTCGCCCGGTTGTCGGCGCGATCTACCATCCGATGACGGACGAATGCTATGTCGCGGTGCATGGCGCGGGCGCGACGGTGACGCGCGGTGGGGCAACGCTGCCGCTTCGCTTTCCAGTCGTCCCATTCGAGACGGCGCGCCTCGGCACGACGCCCGGCTCATTCCGCACTCTGACGACCGGCATGCCGCGCTGGACGGGCGACCCCGCGCGTTTCACCCTCACCGGCAAAGGCTTCGGCTTCCGCCCGCAGGTGTTGGAAACAATGTTCGACGGCTACATCGGCATGATCGCGGACGGCCTCGCCTCCGGCGGCTATCCGTGGGACCTTTGCGCGCCGGACCTGATTGTCCACGAAGCGGGCGGCCGATATACGACGGTCTTTGGCGAGCCGTATCGGTACGAACGCATCCACCAGCGCCCCTATGGTGGCCTCGTCGCCGCCCGCGATCCCGCGCTCCACGCGGCAATCTGCGCGCGACTCACGACGAACGCGTAGCGACAACGGCGATCCGCCTTGCTCCGAATTGTCCCCTGGGAACCTCACCCCCGGCCCCTCTCCATCGCGGGCGCCCTTTGGGCAGTGAGAGGGGCCGGGGGTGAGGTTCCCCTACGCCGTCGCGCTTCCTTTCTCTTGACAAAAGGCTTATACTGGATACGAAAAGTGTCCGTACAGATGCGAAACGGTGGGGCCACATGTCCACACCGACGCTCGCATTCGTCGGTATGGTCCTGCTGGTGGTCGTTGGCGCGGGCGATGCGGTGCCGCGGAGACGGCGCTGAAAAGGGGAAGTGGCATGGCGAGCAACGAGCGGACCGGTGGGCTGCGAGCGACGCGGAAAGCGACAGCGAACGTGAGCGTGAGCGTGCCGGAAATTGCCGCGAATCTCCAGGTGCCGGAGTCGGTCGTGCGCACCTATCTCGCCGCGCAGACATTTCGCGGCGTCCGGTTGACCTTCGCCCAGCGACAAGAGCGACAATCACGCCGCAAAGCGCGCCAGTGGCGGCAGCGGCCACTGAAAGGGATGTAGCAAGACGCTATGGCAACACCGGTCGGGCCGCGCAGGCAAATTCGCGATATTGAACGACACGAAGTGGTGCGGGAGCGCGGTGCGTCCGCCCCCGGCGTCAAGCGGGGACTGAATGCGCGCGGCCTGCACTCGCTCAAGGAGGCGAACCGCGCACCGCGTCGTTTCGACACGCCCTCAACGATGCCGCTGACGCAGACAGGATGGACCATCGTCCTCGCCGTCGTCCTGCTGCTCGCGCTGCTCGCTATCGTCGGCGTCCTCTTCCTCCGCTAGAAAGCAATCAGCAATGACTCGTGAGCAATGACATGGTGTGCTGCGGCGTCTCCACCCATCACTCGTTGCTTTGTTCATGCTTTTGCACATAATTTATCGGGATAGTCGCGTATCTATCTTGACAGTGTGGTGCGCCTGCACTAGGGTAACGCACGATTTGGAAAGGTCGAAAGTACGCCTCATATCGTTGTGGAATCACAGTCGGGAGGTTGCGCCAATGTCACACTTTTCTGGTGAAGCCAGTGCTGTCCCATTCTCATTGACGCGGCGTCGTTTCCTCGCCGGGGCAAGCGCCCTCGGCGCTGCCGCCGCCCTCGCCGCCTGCGGTGGTAGTAGCGCGACGGACACGCCAAAGCCTGCCGGTGGCGCGACGACTGCTCCTGCGGCCGGCGCCAGCGGCGCGGCGCCGACTGCAGCGGCAACGGGGACGGGCGCCGCAGGTTCGACATCCGCCGCGTCTGCAGCCACGAAACCGGCTACGGCGGCGGGGAAAAAGGGCGGTGCGCTCATCATGGCCGCGTCCGCCGATGCCGAGACGCTCGACCCGCATATCACGACAGCCCTCCGCGCCACGCGCTATCTCCAACTCCTGCACGACAACCTGATTAACCGCGATTTCGATGGCTCCTTCAAGCCGAATATCGCGGATTCCTGGACCACCAGCCCGGATGGCCTGACCTACACCTTCAAACTCCGCAAGGACGTCAAGTTCCATTCCGGCAAGGCGCTGACGAGCGCCGATGTCAAGTACACCTATGAGCGCTGGTTGAAAACAGACAAGTCACCGACCGCCTACACGATCAAGCCGATCACCAGCATCGAAGCGCCGGACCCGCAGACGGTCATCTTCAAATTGGATAAGCCGTACAACATTCTCCTCGATCAGATCGCCGGTTCGTACGGTGTGATCCTCAATCAGGACGTGGTGGAAAAGGCGGGTAAGGATTACGGTGTGACCGTCGTGGACGGCACGGGGCCGTACAAGTTCAAGGAGTGGACGCGCCAGCAGCGGTTCGTCGTGGAGCGGAACCCGGATTACGCATGGGCGGGGCCGGTCTTTCAGAACCAAGGCCCGGCATATCTCGATAGCATCGAAACGCGGATTATCCCTGAAGATTCGACGCGGAATGCGGAATTCGAGGCGGGGAACATCCACGTCAATATTGATGTGCCGGCGCAGGAGTTCGACCGCCTTTCCAAGGGCGACAAAGCGACCACAATCAAGTACGACCAGTTGCAAACGACGTACATGGGCTTGAACACGAAGAAAGCGCCCGTGGACGATATGATGATTCGCCGCGCGGTCGGTTACGCGATCAACCGGGACGAAATCGTCAAGGGTGCGTATTTCGGCCTCGGGCAGTCGGCGGTCAATATGCTGTCGCCCCAGACGCCGGGGTACTGGCAGGGTGTCAAGGATGTCGCCGCCGCGTTCGATCTGGACAAGGCGAAAGCGACACTCGATCAGGCGGGCTGGAAGCCCGGCGCGGGAGGCATCCGCGAGAAGAACGGCCAGCAACTCGTCGTCCCGTTCTGGTACATCAACGACTCCTCGACGACGCTGATGGCGCAGATTCTCCAGCAGCAACTCGCCAAGGCGGGTATCAAGCTGGACACGAAGCCATACGAGGAGACCGCGTGGTTCGCGGCGGCGCGCAGCGGGGAACAGATCGGGTTCACTGTCGGTGTCTTTTACGAGAACGCCGATGTGCTCCGTTTCTACTTCTACTCGAAGCAGCAACCCGCCCCCAACCGTTTCAGTTGGGATAATGCCGAGATGGACAAGCAACTGGAGGACTCGCTCTCAAACCCCGACAAGGCGGCGGTAACGAAAGACTACGAATCCGTCCAGAAAACGCTCGCCGAGCAAACGCCTGCCATCCCGATCATTCACGCGCAAGGGACGATCGGGGTGAACAAAAAAGTCCAGGGCGTGAAAGTCCATCCGTCCCGCTGGCTCTACCGCATGCTGGATGTCTCGCTGTCGTAACGAGTAGACAGTAGACAGTAGACAGTAGTCAGAGGAACTGATTTCCGTTCTGACTACTGACTACTGTCTACTGTCTACTCCCCGCAAGGGGGTCTCATGCGTCAATATATTATGCGGCGCTTGCTGCTCCTGCCGGTGACGGCGTTAGGCGTCTCGATCCTCGTCTTCATGGTGCTGCATCTCGTGCCGGGAAATCCCGCGCAGGTGATCGCGGGGGCGGATGCGCCCCCGGCGACGGTCAAACAGATCGAGCACGAACTCGGGCTGGATAAGCCGCTGCCGGAGCAATACTGGAATTATTTGCGGCGCGTCTTGCAGGGCGACCTTGGCCGGTCATTGCGCAGCAAGCGCCCGGTGACGAGCGACATCCGGGATGCGCTGCCGAATACGCTCGTCCTTGCGGCGCTGGCCGCACTCCTCACGCCGCTGGTGGCGATCCCGCTGGGGATGATCGCCGCGACGCGGCAGGGCACGCCCGCCGATACGGCTGTCACGTTCTTCTCGACGATCGGCATTACCGTTCCGACTTTCGCGGTCGGCCTGCTCCTGATCTTTTTCTTCGGCATCCGCCTCGGCTGGATGCCGATCTCCGGCATTGGCGGCTCCCTCCGGAGTCTCGATGGTCTGAAGCACGCGATCCTCCCCGCGATCACCCTCTCCCTCGGCTCGATCGCCGTCGTCACACGGCTCAGTCGCTCGGCGCTCCTCGAAGTATTGAATCAGGACTACATCCGCACCGCGCGGGCGAAGGGCCTCAGGGAACGCTCGGTCATCCTGCGGCATGGGTTCAAGAATGCGCTCCTGCCCGTCATCACGGTCTATGGGTTGCAGATCGGCGCGCTGCTTTCCGGCGCCGTCGTGACGGAGACCGTTTTCGCATGGCCGGGGATCGGGCGGCTCGCCCTTTCCGCGATTCAGGGGCGCGACTTCCCGGTCGTGCAGGGATGCCTGCTCGTCGTCGCGACGATCTTCGTGCTGGTCAACCTCGCGGTGGACCTCCTCTATGCGCTCGTTGATCCTCGTATCCACTATACGTAAGGAATAGGCCGGTGTCTTCCGAACCGTTCTCCACAACAACCGCCGGCGCGCTCTCCACGGGGGAGCATCGCGCCCTGACGATGGTCCGCACGCCGCCATCCTTCATCCAACGATTCGCGCGTCACCGCGCGGGGGTGGCGGGTGCGATCATCCTCATCTTGATGATCTTACTCGCGATTCTCGCGCCGGTCGTCGCGCCGTACGACTGGGCGGATCAGAACATCGCCATCCGCTGGCAGGGCGCGTCGCGCGCCCACCTGTTCGGCACGGACGAACTGGGGCGGGACATCCTTAGCCGTATCCTCTGGGGCGGCCGCTACTCGCTCGCGATCGGCTTCGGGGCAGTGCTGATCAGTTTCGTCGTCGGGGTCACGATCGGCACGATCAGCGGCTTTTATCGCCGACTGGACGGTGTCATCCAGCGCGTCGTGGATGTGACGCTCGCCTTCCCGACGATCCTGCTGGCGATCGCCATCGCCGCCGCACGCGGGCCGGGCTTTTTCAACACGATTATCGTTATCGGGGTGACGGAGATTCCCGGCTTCATCCGCCTGACGCGCTCCTCCGTGCTCTCGATCCGGGAGCGGGAGTACGTCAGCGCGGCACGAGCGCTCGGTGCGGTGGATGGTCGGATTATGGTGCGTCATATCGTGCCGAGCATGGTATCGCCGATCGTCGTCTTCGCCTCGCTCAGGATCGCGGGCGCGCTCCTGACGGGCGCGACGCTGAGTTTTCTCGGACTGGGCGTGCCGCCTCCGAAGCCGGAATGGGGCGCGATGATCAGTACCGCACGCAATAATCTGCGCGTCGCCCCGCACACATTCTTCATCCCGACCGCCGTCTTGTTCGTCGCTGTCATCGCCGCGAATCTCCTCGGCGATGCCCTGCGCGACACCTTGGACCCGACCCTGCGGGACTAGCGAGCAATGAGTAACGAGCAGTGAGCAATGAGGGGACGCGCCCGCAACTCCTCATTGCTCATTGCTCATTGCTCGTCGCTCCTTTATCCTCTCTGCGAGATGCGGCGCAAATAATCAAAGGGAGATGACCGTGGCAGAGCAGGAACCGCTCCAGATAGACATCGAGGGGACGCCGAACCCGAACAGCGCGAAGTTCGTCATGAACCGCACCGTCGTGGACGAGACGCGCTCGTACTTCAATATCGGCATGGTATCGGAGGAGGACAAGGTGGCCGGTGTCGCGAAGCAACTGTTCGCTATCTCCGGTGTGCGCACGCTGATGTTCCTCAATGACTTCGTCACCGTCTCCAAGGAGGCGAACGCGGACTGGGACATGATCGCCGAGAAGACGCAGGAAATCCTCGAAGCGGCGTACCGGTAGGCAAAAGTCGGCAGATGGCGGCTCTTGCTTACTCTCGGTACTCCGTATTTGATCGACAGGATAGGCCCGCAAGAGCAAACGAAATCCTCCTGTCAGGCAGGCTGGTGTGAAAGACTGCGGAGCGTCGGGTATCTATCGGGTGCTCGGGCAGGACCTCGCCGGGGATGAGGGAAGGGGAGGAGCCGGACAGCTCCTCCCCTTCCGATTGTCCTTGTGGCCGTGTGGCGTTGGTCGCTAGTCGCCCGCCACCGTGAAGGGCGTGCGGTAGATGATCCGGTCATCGTCAATGCCCACTTGCTGGTATTTGTAGCTGTTGCCGGGCTTCGGGCTGAGGTACCCCGCTGCCGCCACCGCCGCCGGCGCGTCCGCCACCTTCGCGATCAGCACCGGTGCATACGCCCAGTTGTCGGCCGGCACGAGGCCGGCGATGTCCCGCCCGAGCGCCCGATGCTCCGACTCGATGCAGGCGACCTGGGCCGCGATCTGTGCAAGGCGGTGCTCCCCGAGGATCGAGAACTCCTTGACCGCAGCGAGGAAGGCGGAGTCGAAGACGCCCTCGAGCTGCTGTTGCGTGGCGATGAACGTCTGTAGGTCCTCGAACGTCTCCTCACCCTTCGGGAAGCTGAACTTGTCCGCGAGCGACTTGCCGCCGTTGGCGGTGAAAAAGAGCTGGTGGATCTGTTCCTCGATCAGCGCCGCCTTGAGGTACTCGAGCTGCTCCTTGCGGATCTTCAGCCGCTTCGCGTTGGCGACGCCGTTGCTGTAGAACGTCACTGCGAGCTGCTCGGCAGTGCGCGCTACGGTGAGGATGTCCACGATCGCCTGCTGATTGCCGGTCGCGGCGCCGACGGCGGGGATGCTGATCATAGTGGTGCCCGCCGCCATCAGCGTCGTGACGGCGGCACCTTTGAGCAGTGCGCGGCGCGAGCGACGGGCGGCGAACGATTCCACCAGGGCCTCGGTGGCGGTTTCGGAGAATGGTTTGGACATTGCTGCGACTCCCTTGCTGACCTTGCGCCTTCAACGGCGAATGCGGACGATCCTAGGACAGATACACTGCGGCATACCCCATGTGCTACGGAGAGGCGTGTGAACCGGATCACCGCGCACCTGACGGTGGTGCATCACTCATGTCCGCGCGGCCGATGTGCATCGAGAGTGGGCACGAGCCGCAGGCCCCGTAGACAGAAACAGGGTACATCCGCCGCTCGGAAAGTCCGGGCGGCGTTTGTGCGTCCGGCGGGAATCTGTTTCACTACCATTGCGTAACCGTTCCGTAAGAGGGCGATGGTAGATTCAACCTAACCTCCCGGTCCCTTTCCGCCCTTCGGCGTGGGAAGGGGAAGTAAAAGTAATCGGGGAGTGTGTTTCGGATTTTCTCTCCTCCCGTGTCGGGAGGGGTCGGGGGTGGGTAAACCGATGCAGCGCATTCTCGTGGTAGACGATGAACCGAGCATCCGCGAAGTCGTCTCGCTGTATCTCAAGCGCGAGGGGTACAGCGTGCGCGAGGCGGAGGACGGCGACGAGGCGCTCAAGATCGCCTACGAGTTCGCGCCGGACTTAATTATCCTCGATTTGATGCTGCCCAAGAAGGACGGCATGGAGGTCTTCCGCACGCTTTCCGTCAAGAACCCGGTGCCCGTCATCATGCTGACGGCGCGCGGGGAGGAGACGGATCGCATCGTCGGCCTGACGATTGGCGCAGACGACTATGTGACGAAGCCCTTCAGCCCCGCCGAACTGGTCGCCCGCGTCAAGGCAGTACTCCGTCGCGCCGGGACGAGCGACGCGTCGCCCGCCGACTCCGGCACCCGCGCGCTGATCTTCCCCGGCCTGACGATAGACCCACGCTCGCGCACCGTCCTCGTCAACAGTGAGGAAGCAACCCTGACCGCGACGGAATTTGATCTCCTGCACGAGTTGGCGCGCCATCCCGGCCAGGTCTTCACGCGCGAGCAACTGCTCGACCGCGTCTGGGACGAGGAGTTCTACGGCGACGCGAGCACCGTCACCGTTCACATCCGCCGCCTGCGGCAGAAGATCGAGCCGGAGCCGGATACCCCGACCTACGTGCAGACCGTCTGGGGTGTCGGCTACCGCTTCCGCGCCCCCAAAGAGGAGATATAAATGGTGTCCGTGCATGGGAACGGCAGGCTGGAGAGCCTGCTACCACCAGAAATGCCAACCCTTGTCACCCCGTTCACGGATGAGAGCAGCATGATGCGCCGCCGATTCGTGCGGGCATTGGGGGCGGTGGGCGTCGCGTTTGGCATCGTGGAATTGCTGATGATCGCGATCTGGCAGCCGCCGGTGGGGGACCTGGGGAAGATGGCGGTGTTGCTCTCCACTTCCGGCGCGCTCTCGCTCGGCGTGATGGGCGTCGGCCTCTGGCTGATGCAAACGGGCGTGCTGCAAACGATCCGGGCGCGGATGATCGGCGCGCTCGTCGCGGGGTCGGTCGTCGCGCTGATCAACGTGCTCTTCTCCGCGCTACTGATGTTCGCGTCGCGCCACGATGTGCTCTTGCTTTCCGTGCTGTCGGTCTTCGCCGTCGTCGTCAGCGTCGCGCTCGGCGCGGTGCTCGCGGGGTCGTTGACCGATCGCCTCCGCGCCGTCAGCGACGCAGCTGCCGCGCTGGCGACCGGCGATCTCGCCGTCCGTGTCCCGCCGCCGAGCGCTGATGCGGCGAGCGAGGTGCGCGCCCTGACCGTCGCCTTCAACAGCATGGCCGCGCAGTTGGAGGAGGCCGCGCGGCAGCGCGCCGACGACGACGAGGCACGCCGGATGCTCGTCGCCGCCATCTCGCACGATCTGCGCACGCCGCTCGCCTCGATCCGTGCGATGATCGAGGCGATCACCGATGGCGTCGTTACCGATGCCGAGACGACCGCGCGCTTCCACGCGACGATGGGCCGCGAAATCCGCACGCTTTCCGCCTTGATTACGGACTTGTTCGAACTCTCGCAACTCGAAGCGGGTCAACTGGCGCTCTCGCTCGCGCCCGCAACGATCCCGGACCTGATTGCCGAGGTTGTCGAGGGGTTGTCCGCGCAGGCGGCGGCGCGGGACGTCCACATCGCGGGCGGCGTTGAGGGGGCCGTCGGCCCCGTCGTGATAGACACGCCGGCCGTCCGCCGCGTGCTGACGAACCTCGTACAGAATGCCCTGCGGCACACCCCCGCCGATGGCACCGTCGCCGTCACCGCCCGCGCCGTCGCGGAGGGCGTGCAGGTGGATGTCGTAGATACGGGCGAGGGTATCCCGGCGGCTGACTTGCCGCATATCTTCGAGCGGTTTTATCGGGGAGAGAAATCCCGCTCGCGCGAAACAGGAGGCGCGGGGCTTGGGTTGGCGATTGCGCGTGGCTTCGTCGAGGCGCACGGTGGCCGCATCTGGGTCGAGAGCGAGGCGGGTCGTGGCACCCGCTTCTCCTTCATCCTTCCCCGCACCCCACGCGCAACATAGCAAGCAATGAGGGCGAGCAATGAGCAATGAAGGTGCGATCTCAGCGCCTCGATGTCCGGGCAAACGCCCTACTCATTGCTCATTGCTCGTCACTCATTGCTGATTTGGCACCAATCTTGCACTTATGCATGTGCATAACAACCCCTGTTGTGCTTCGGTGAAATGTTGATTGTGGGGGGATTCCTCCGCGTGATACGATATGTATGTAATTATGACATCAGCAGAGACGCGCGACGGTGAGAAGACGGGGGGACAAAATGGTATATCTCGCGACACAGGAAGTCGTGCAGCGTGTGCGACCCTTGCTGGATCACCTTGCGACGCGCACGATTGATAAAGCCCACCTCCTGCAGTACCTTTCCGCGATGGCCGGTGTCGAGTGGGACCTCTTCGAGCTTGTGCAGGATGCACAGACCGGCGCAGGCGACACGATTGCCATTCGCGACCGCGCGACCGGTGAGACGTTCATGCTCCCGTATCCCACCTGCCTGCCGCGTCGCCTCGAACCGCTGATCGTCGCGGAGTATCTGCGCCTCGCCACGGCCAAACCGCTGACGACAATGGACGCGCGCCTGTTCGATTTTTTTTACGGTGGCGGGTACTGTGCTGGCTGTCGTTGGCACGGTGAGCGGCAGATTTGCCACGAATGCCGCTACGCGGGAAACCCCGTCAATTTCGAGCCCTTCCACCCCGAGTCAGCGCCGCCCTTGCCGCCGGACCCCCCGCCGCTCACCTTTGACGTGCTCTAACGAGATCAATCACGACATCCTC
>JALYXG010000286.1 GCA_030947205.1 Chloroflexota bacterium | reverse complement strand
GCGGTCCTGATAGGGCTTCCACTCGCCGACGCATTCTGCGGGCCGCTTCGTCCCGTCGCGCTCCGTCGCGATGGTGCTGATCCCCGCATCCCTAAAGTGGATCGCCGCGGTGAGAATCGGATTCATCATCGTGCACCCCTCTCCGCTGGTTGGCGAGCCTGTCGATCAAGTCGTGTGCTGCGAGCATGGTTTCGACGGTCCCGCTGTCGCCGAGGCCCCGAAGATAGGCGAGTTGCTTGACCGTCGGCGGTCGATCCTCCATCCATGCCCCGATGTAACGCGCCTTTTCCCCTGGCGATGTCGATTTCCCCCTGGCGATGTCGATCTCGTTCCTCATCCGGCAGGAGGACATGCTCGGCGAATGCTCGTGCGTCCTCCGGTTCCGCGGCGATCAGCGAGGAGAACCGTGCGACCTGTCGATAGTCGCCCCGGTTGGGGTCCGCAGTGGGGTGGGACATCCGCTGATCCAGCCGTCTCCGCACGGCGCGGATGACCTCGACGGGCGTTGTCGCACCATCGTCTCGAACCGCACGATAGAAGAAGGTGGCGAGAAAACTCCGCTCATGGCCACCGACGTGGTCGAGGAGAGGGTATTCAGGGTTCATTTTCATGCTCCGTTACGGTCGCACGGCGGCGTCGGACGACGGGCAATCGTCGCGTTGCCGTTACGGCGGGGGGCAACGTCGAGGATCACAATATCGGGGGAGACGCAACCGACCCCGGCATTGGCATCCCGCCACTTCTGCCAATATCGCCCGATGGTCGCCGGGTCGCCCGTCGCGCTCGCCGTATTCCATCCCTTCACATAGGGCTTCTTCGTCTCGTGCTCGACTGGAATGACCCTCATGCCGAGGGACGCCAAAGAGTGTGCGCCATCGCGCACCAGATTCGCCATTTCGATGACCTTTGCAGTGCGGCTCGCAACTATGGCACCAGAGCGACGCCGAGCCGACAGCCCACACCGAAGTGGTTTCCTTGACACATAGCGGTTGAATGCTATGCTCGGGAGCACAATGGTGCAGGGTATTCGCTCTGTGCTGACGGGAAGGGAGCGGGGTCGCCGGGAAGCAAGCCGCTCCTTTTTTGTTGTCCTCCCTGATGGTTACACGACCAAATCGCCGTGATCGCGCAGCGCGCAGCGCGCACCGACTATCGGGTACGGCCTGCGCGCACGGGCCGCGGCCACCGGAATATAGATGCCGGTCTCATCGTGGAAGTAGCATTCGATTGCCTCGACCGCGCCGCCGCCGCACCAGCGACAAGAATCGTTCGCTATCTTGGGGGCGAACTTGTAGCAGGTAGGGCAGCGATGAGAGCAGCCGTCGGCAGACGCGCAACGCGGGAAGTCGGTGCCGCAGGCAATGCACTTGTAGAGCGGTTCGCCGGTCTTTTCGCCTGATATGTCGCCGCATGCCACGCAGCGATAGGCGATGATCGGGTTGCTCTCCTTGTCGATCATCATGTCCGCCCCCCTTTTTTGGGTGCACGAAGAAACCGCCAAAGGTCGTCCTTCCCGGCACCGATCAACCTCGCTTGACAAGACAGCGGTTGCGGGTGAGAATCTGAGGGTATCGCTAGGCACCCTCAGTGCCGGATTTCAGAGCCGGAACGATTCCAGTCGCTCCGGCTCCTCCTGTTTACGGTGTAGAACGATTCCTGACTGCCGCTGCCGACCTCCTTTCTGTACGGCCCCGCCACAGGGTCATCTCGACGCTTCTCACCGCCGGATTACTTGCTCGTCGGCGACGCCGGCGTCCGGTGCTGGTCGAGGAAGCGGCGTATTTCCGCCTCCTCGACCCGGATCGAACGACCGTGCCGGATCACCGCGAGCTCCCGGTTGCGAACCAATTCTCGGACCTTTGTGTCGCCCAAGGCTAACCATTTTCGAGTCTCGGTCAGCGTGAGCAGCTGTCCGTCCGGGATCGTGCGCTCCAACGAGACATCCCTCCTTCTGACGATAAAATGCGACACCCCGCGCATCCCTCAGACATTGTAAGGCATCCATCGATTTCTGTCTAGCCCTGAGAGAACAGCTCGTGCCGCACTTGACAAACAACGTTTGAGTGTATAGTCGCGAAGGTCGGATACGAGATTGTTTTCGGCGACTTTCCGTTTCACAAAACTTTCACATGCCGGGCGATGCCAGCCGCGACTATGCGACACAGGGCGATGAAGTGTCGGACATGGTGTGGGTGTTTATCGCATCAGGATCGTCCAGGGGCCGCATCAGCACTGGACCAAAAAGGAGGGGCAATTTCTCCGATTCGTCCTCCGGAGCAGAAGGCCGTGGGTTCGAGCCCCTCCCCGCGTACCATCCCTTTCCTTGCTATAGTTGACTGAAATGAAATGACCGCCCTCGATCCGGGCGGACGTTTTGCGTTTTGACAACCACTGTGACAACCACCAACGCTTTATGACTACACCATTCCAGTCAATCTGTCGTTCATTTTGCTCGCCGCCTCTCGTTGCAATGCGGGCAAAACGTGCGCGTAGGTGGCGGCGGTTGTGGCGCTGGTGCTGTGCCTGAGTTGCCGAGGAGATGGTGAGCAAATCCACGCCCTGCATGAGCAGCAGCGTTGCCACACTGCCCCGCAAATCGTGGAAAAGCCGGTCGACAAGTTTTGCGACCGCGAGCACGTCCTTAAATGCCGTGAGTACCTTGTGCTGATTGAGCGGCGTTCCCACGCGCGTGGTGAAGACAAGTCCCACGTCCTGCCAGCGAACACCCGCGAGCCGACGTGCGAATCGCTGTCGCTCGCTGTGTAGATTTGATGCGTCCGACATGATAGCAGGGATGGGCAATGTGCAGCGGCTCTTGTCAGTCTTCGGCTCCACAAGAATAAGTTTCCCGTCCCGTCGTTACATCTGATAACGAACGGAAAGCGTGCCCGCGTTCATGCCAATGTCCTGCCACCGCAAGGCGAGCACTTCCCCGAAGCGAAGTCCCATCGCCAGCCGGCCTTATGTCTAGCTGCCGTTCGCGCGGGTAAAGACGTAAACCGCGCCCTTGTTGTCGCTGATGTCACCTCCACCGAGCACGATGGTGTCGCCACTCATCGCTGCAGAGCCGCCAAACTTCTCTTTCGCCGCGTCGCTCGCGGTGATCCGCTGCCGCTGCGCCCATCGACCGTTCATGCGGGTGAAGACATAGGCCGTACCCTTGTAGTCGCTAATGTCAACTCCACCGATCACGGCGGTATCGCCGCTCACCGACACGGAGCCGCCAAACCCGGGAAGTTTCGGCCCGTCGCTCGCGGTGAGTCTCTGCAGCTGGATCCAGTTGCCGTTCAGGCGGCCGTAGACATAGACCGCGCCCGTGTATCCTTTCTCGTGGGACGCACTAACCATTACGATGTCGCCACTCACCGCGACGGAACCGCCAAACTGGTCGAAGCCCGCCGCATCGCCCGCAGTGAACCGCTGTTGCTGGGTCCAAGCGCTATCCACGCGGGTGAAGATGTAGATCGCACCCGTGAGGCCAACCGTGCGGCTTGCCCCGACTACGGCAGTATCGCCACTCACCGCCACGGAAACGCCAAACGCCTCGTCCGCCACCGCGTTGCCTGCGGAGAGCCGTTGCTGCTGCGTCCAGTTGCCATTCGTGCGGGTGAAGACATGGGCCGCACTCGTGCGGTTGTCCCTGTCGAACCTGGGACTCGCCCCTATTACGACGGTGTCACCGCTTACCGCCACAGAGACGCCGAAATCGTTCGGTATCACCGTGTCATCCGCGATGAGCTTTTGTTGCTGCGACCACGTCGTGCCGCTTCGGGTGAAGATATAGGCCGCGCCCGTGAATTTGTTCTTGCCATGCGCCCCGACCACGACGGTGTCGCCGCTCACCGCCACAGACTTGCCGAACTGGTCGAATTTCGCCGCGTCATTCGCCGTGAGTTCCCCTTGCCGGGTCCAAACCCCGTCCACGCGGATGTAGACATAGGCCGCACCCGTGATGTCGTTCTTGCGATCCGCCCCAACCACGGCGGTGTCGCCGCTCACCGCCACGGAGGCGGCAAACCCATCGGAAATCACGGTATCATCCGCGACGAGCTTCTGTTGCTGCGACCACGCCGGAGTACCGCGCGCGTGGGTCACCAGCGCGACGGCGAGAGCCGCAAGGAGCAACAACACCACGCCTCCCAGCACCCCCGCCATCCCTCTTTTTCGGCTCCCCCATGTTCCTGTATCTCGCATCGTGCGCCGTCCTCTCCCGTGGGGTCTCCGTTCCGGGTGCCACCGGGGAACGGCGGGGGATATATATCTATCCGCCTTGACACAGCGGGAAGGCAGTATACACGGAAAGCCGCATCGGTGATGGGAGGGTCACTCGGTTTCCATGTATCCCGCCATGCGTGCCGCCTCGGTCGGGTTCCCCTTGGCCAGTCCGAGACAGGCGTCGAGGAGCCGCCGCTGGATGTGCCGCTTGATCGCCTGCGCGATCAGCACCCTGCGCGGCAGCACGTGCCGGGGGTGCCCGCGCCGCCCGGTCTGCACCATCCGCCGGAAGACGCGTGGTGCTTGGCGCGGGCAACTAATCCCGGAGTAGAAGGCCGAGGGTTCGAGCCCCTCCCCGCGTACCATTTCCTCTTTTTTGCAGCCCAACCCCGGTCTCGCCTCCGAACCACGCCTCATCGTCCGCGCTATTGCAGCCCTTGTCCGCGTAGACGCACGCGCCATCACGCCACGCTTGGTTGCCGGCGCGGCACGGCGGCGTCAAGGAATAGTGGCTTCATACGTATTGCGAGCCGCGCTGGTCGAGTGCGGCCGCATGCTCGCGTACCACCTCCTGCGGTGCCGAGCGGATGAAGCGGTCCAGGATGGCGACGATGAACATCACGTCGAGGCCCTGGCCGACGAGCGGCACCCAGTTCGGCAGATCGAGCGGTGAGAGGACGAGCGCCACCGTGCCGATGGCGATGGCTTTGGTGTGGGTCGGGACGCGCGGATCGGGCAGGAGCCGGAGCGCGAGGCGCAGCAGTCCCGGCAATCGCGCGAAGCTGCGGAAGGTGAGGAAAGGTTTCATCGTCGTCTCCTTGATGGCGCCCGCACTCGTTGGGACGCGGGCATACTGCTCAACCAGGGTGAGTGCCGACGGCGTGATAGGGAGCCGTCGGCCTTCCCCAGAAGCAATGCAGGAGGAATGCCAGCAGCGGAGCGTCGCGACTCGCGGGGGAGGCGGGGCAATAAGGCCGCCCGGTGGATGCCTCGGCCACGTTCATGCGAGGGGAACGGTCGCATCCGAGTGTATTGATGAAACACAGGGGGAGATCGCCTTGACTATCGTCGCCGCCGCGCTGAGCGGCACCTTCCACGCGCTCCTCGTCACGCATACACTGCTGGTCATCGCCGCCCTGATCCTCGTCGAGGAACTCGGCGTCCCCAGCCCCATCCCCTCCGACCTCCTGATGCTCCTCGCCGGCGTCGAGGTGGCCCAGCACCGCCAGCGCCTCTGGGTCGTCCTGCTCGTCATGACGCTCGCCACCCTCGTCGGCGCGTCCGGACTCTTCGCCGCCAGCCGACGCGTCGGCCGTCCCTTCGTCGAGCGCTACGGGAAGCTCATCCACCTCACGCCCCAGCGCCTCGGCGCAGTCGAGGCCCGGCTCGCCCGCCACGGCTTCCTGTCCGTCGCGCTGGGCCGCCTCATCCCCGGCCTGCGCGTCGTCACCCCCATCGCCGCCGGGGTGCTCGGCGGGCCATACACCACCTTCCTCCCCGCCCTCGCCCTCGGCGGCTTCGTGTATATCCTCGCCTTCACGCTGGTTGGGGTGTTCGTCGGCCCCGCCGCACTCTCCGCCTTCGAGCGGCTCTCGCTGCCCGTCGCCGCCCTCTGCTCTCTCGTCGCCCTCGCCGCCCTTGTCTACGTCGTGCGGGAGACGCGGGGGGCGCTGCGCGAGGAGCGGGCGATCGTGCTCGGCGCGCTGGCGGGGGCGATGGCGCTGCTCGCGACGAATGGGGCGCTCGGCTTCCTGCGCTTCGGCTTCCGTCTCTCCGGTCACGCGGGCGTCCTCGCTTCGACGGGGGTGGGCAGCGGCTGGCGGCTGCTGCTCGGCTGGCCGCTCTTCCTCGTCGCGGCGAGCCTGTTCGGCGCGGCATACCACCTGCTCGACCTGCACCGACTGCCGGACCTCGCCCGCGTGGCGCTGTTCGCCGCCCCGCCCCTGCTGCTCGCGCTGCTGGTCATCTACCC
>JALYXG010000272.1 GCA_030947205.1 Chloroflexota bacterium | reverse complement strand
TTCCTTCCTCGGGGATCGTGAACTCCACCATGTACGCGCCGCCGGGCGGGATCGTCACCGTCTGCATCCCGTGCTGCACATTCGCCGGGTTGCCGTCCGCGTAGGCGTTCTCGAAGATCGTGCCGATGACGTGGAAGGCCGAGAACTCGCTCGGCCCGGCGTTGACGATGTACAGCCGCACGCGCTCGCCCACCTTCGCTGCCAGCGGCGCGTCCTTGTACTGGTTCACGTAGCCGTTGAAGGTGACGTAATCAGGCTCCGCCTTGAGCGCCTTATCCACGTCCACCGTTTGCACGTCGCCCTGCTTGCCCGTCACGTAGAACTCGTTCTGGACGATGACATACTCGCGGGCCGGGAGCAGCGGGGTGGCGGAGTCAACGACGACCGCGCCGTACATGCCGCTCGCCATGTGGGCGATCACGAGCGGTGAGCCGCAGTGGTACATGAAGATGCCGGGATAGTCCGCTTTCCAGTCGAAGGCGAAACTCGCATTGGGCTTAACATCAATGTAGTCCATGCTCGGCGGCACCTGCGCGGCGTGGAAGTCAATCGAGTGCGGCATCGTTCCCGTGTTCGTCAGCGTCACCTTGACGGTATCGCCCAGCTTGACGTGGACCACCGGGCCGGGCGTCGTGCCGCCGAAGTTCCACTCGGCGAAGCGCACGCCGGGCGCGATCTCGGCCGTCGTCTCCGTCATCGTCAAGTCGAGCGTCCGCACATTTGTCATGCCGGGCGCGAGCGGTAAGAGCGCGGGCAGGGCAGCATCGTACGGCGTGTGCGGCGCGGCGGGTGTCGTCGCCTGTGCCGGCACAGCGGTCATGTCGTGGCTGCCGGTGGCCGTCGCTTTCGCGGGGGCGGCGCTGGCGATCAGCCCGTTCTCGCCGTTGCCGATGATCGCGCGTGTCGGCTGCGGCGCCAGCGAAAGGCCGCCGTTCGCGTTCGGGGCGACTTGGGACGTGCCTTTGTTGCCGCCGATGACGCCGCCCGCGACGAGCGCGAAGCCGCCAACAACCAGCAATGAGGGAATCACGATCAACGCGATCAAGAGACGGAAATGCCGTGAATCACTGTCCATTACAATCCTCCTTGCACCTGTGCCGCTCCGATGTGGACGTGCGGCTCCTGGAGGATAGCGATGAAGCCGTTGCGCGAACGTCGAAAATTCGTTCCGCCCGCGCCAAAACCGTGTCAGTCGAGCGATGGTGCACGGTCATCACGTCCTCGTCGGTGCCAGCCATGGAACACCGTTGTTCCCTCCGTACCCAATCTACGAGGAGGGGGAGCGGAACGCTGTGAGAATTGTCACGCGGTCGGGTGGTCAGGTCGTCAAGTGGTCAGGTATCGTCGGCGATCTCCGCCAGGCGGTCACGGTCGAGGATCGTGATGCGGCCACCGTCCAGGCGGATGATACCGTCCCGTTCGAGGGTATGCAGGGAGCGGTTGACCATCTCGCGCGCCGCGCCGACCATCGCCGCCATCTCGGTCTGCGTCTGCTCGTGCGGGTCGTCGAGGAGCGTCCGGGCAACGCGGCCGATTACCGGGCGGAAGGCAAGATTCTCGACGATCTCCGTTAGGCGCCGGTTGCGCGCGGCGAAGATCGCCACCGCGTTCTCCGCGAAGACGGGCGCCGTGCGGACGAGCCGGGTGATGTCCGCCGCCGGGAGGGCGTAGACGAGCACATCCGTGAATGCCTCGGCGCTCGCCGGGTACGGGCCGTGATCGAAGACGGGCACCTCGGCGAAACTGTCGCCCGCATCGGCGAAGAGCAGCGTCTGCTCCCGGCCACTAGGCGATCGCTTGATGATGCGCACTGTGCCCTCGCCGACGAGATGGAGCGCGGCGGCAGGCTCGCCCTCGGTGAAGATCACTGCGCCGCGTCGGTAACGCCGGGGGACCATCCGCGCGGCCACATCGGCACGCATCTCCTCCGGCAGCCGCGCGAACAGCGGGTGTGCCGCGAGCAATGCCGCCGGGTCCTTTGTCTCCATCATTGCCCCCTCGCCGCCAGCCTGCCGTGCCGTCGCGCTAACGCTGACGCTGAGAGCAGGATACGCACCGGCGGGCGGCGGAGCAAGCGGGGAAGAGCCTTACTCTTTAACACTCCGCCGCGATCATCGCCGGGTGCCACGGCGGCTCCCAGACGAGATCGAGTTCGACACGCTCCACGCCGTCCATCCAATGAACCGTGTCGCGGATCGCGTCTGTCAAGAGGTCGTGGAGGGGGCAGCCGCGCGTGGTGAGGGTCATCGCGATCTGGACTGTCCCGTCGCGGATGGCGATGCCGTAGATAAGCCCGAGCGTGACGATATCGAGACCGATTTCAGGGTCAATGATCCAGCGGAGGCGGTTGGCCACCGTCGCCCGTGTCAAAGGAGAAATCACCGTCGCCATGCTACGCGCTCCTTTCTGCCGCAGCCCGTGTCATCCGTGCCGCTTGATGTTCCGGGGCGCGCGACGAGCGGCGATGCGGCAGGAGGACGGCGAGCACGACACCGAACAGACCCAACGCGCCAATCGCCGCGCACCACGCCCCGACACGAATGATCGCGGTTTGACCCGTGAGTAGCCCCGTCGCCGTGGCTGCGAACCCAACTGCGTATCCCCCAATCACCGCGATCGCCGCCCGCTGTGGGAGCAGGTCTTTGAGGAGCGGCACTGGGCCGCGCCCCATTCCCCGCCCGTAGCGATGAAGCCAGACGAGAAACGGCACGATCTTGATGACGTGGCCGCAGATCGCGAGCACACACCAACCGGCGAGGGCGATATACGCATACGTGGACAGCCATTGACTCGCACCGAACCGCCGGGCGGGCAGCCCCGTGCTCCAGAGCGCGCCCATCAGCGCGGCGACGCCGAGGCAAGTCATCGCCGCCCACAGCGTCAGGAGCGTCAGATCGTACCGACGGCGGCGCGTGCGGTAAAGGCGTGTCATGTCGAAGAGATAAATGCCGACGCACACGGCAAGCCCCCACGCGATGATCGTCACCGCTGGGCGCGCGGCATCGCGCCAGAGCACCGTCGTCAGGCCGATCAGCAGCCCGATAATCGCGCCCAGATTGCCGCGCGCGAGGATGCCGACGGGCGCGGGCGCGATGGCGAACATCGGCACGAGGCGATACGAGACGCCCATGATCAGCAGCGTCAGCCAGCCGATCCCGCCGAGGTGGACGTGGATGGCGAGCAGGTGTGGCGGGATCGGGAACCAGCCAAAGCGCCAGTCGAGCGCGAAGGTCAGCCCGAGGCCGATCGTCGCGACGAAGAACGCGAAGGCGGTGAGGATGTACCAGCCCGCCGTATCCCACTGCGTCGCCGTCCGTAGCACCCGCCCGATGATGACGAGGAAGAGCAGCACCGCCACGACGACGCTCGATCCGCCGACCGCGAGTAGCCAGCGGTCGCCCCGGAGGAAGCCTGCCACCATCGCGATCCACCCTGCGGTGTAGAGCGCCCCTTGCGCGAGGCCGAGCCGCCCGTCGGCGGCCTCGGCGACGAAGATCACCGGCGCCATCTGGTAGAGTGCGCCCATTATCGTGCCAACGATCGCACCCAGCACGAGCAGATGCGTCACCGCGACCGTCGCCGTCGCGCGATACGAGCCGACCACCGCCGTCGCGTGCGTTGCGAGGAGCAGATGCGCCGCCGCGAGCGCGAGCGGCCCGGCGAGCAGGAACGGGAGTGGGAGCCACGGCACAGGCGCGTGGCGCGGGTTGATGCCACCGAACATCGTCGTGCCTCTCCCCTACGCCGTCGCGGCGACCTTGCCGAT
>JALYXG010000258.1 GCA_030947205.1 Chloroflexota bacterium | reverse complement strand
GCATCCTCCTGCGCACTGCCCTCCCCGCATCCGAGCGCGGCGGCACGACCGCGCTGATCGCCCTGTTCGCGATTGCTATGGGCATCCTCAGCATCCTTTCCGGCCTCGGCGCGCTCGCCCGCGCCCGCCGCCCCGACGACGCATCCCCTCCCATACCAGACACCAATGGGACGCACACCGAGAATCGAGGGAATGTATGACGATGATCGCGCTCGCCCCGTCCCGCCTGCGAGACTTGGACGAATTACTGGCGACGGAGTATCTTGTCCCCAATGGCCTCGCCGGCTACACGATGGGCACCGCCGCCGGGGTGCGAACGCGGCAGTATCACGGCTTCCTCGTCGCCGCGCTCGTCCCGCCCGTCGTCCGGGTGCTGCTGGTCGCGCAGGTGGACGTGATGGCGCGCGTCGGCGACGACGAATACGCGCTCGCCACGCACCGCTACGGGGACGGCAGCGTCAACCCGGACGGCTACACGCGCGCCGTCGCCTTCGCACTCGTGGATGGTCTCCCGCAATGGACATACGCCCTCGGCGCGGGGCGGACACTGACCGCGACGCATGTGCTGCTCCACGGCCAGAACACCGCAATCCTCCGCGCCACCTACGACGCCCCGGCGGACGCGCCCCCCGCGACGCTCCGCTTCACCCCGCTCTGCGCCCATCGCGACCATCACCACCGCACCCGCGCCAACGATCCGCAGTGGCGGTGGCAGGTCGCACCGGACGGCCCCGCCGTTTCCGTCACTGCATTCGACGGCGCGCCGCCCTATTTCCTCGCGGCGTACGGCGACGACGGCACAGCCGGCGAATTCATCGCTGACGGGACGTGGTACTACAACTTCCAACTCGCCGCCGAGGATGCGCGCGGCTTCGGTGGTGGCGAGGATGCCTATCAGGTTGGGCACTTCCGCGTCACGCTGCGGCCGGGGGAGTCGGCGCGGTTCGGCGCGGCGGTCGAGGGAGAGCAGGCGGGGTGGCCGAATCTCTCCGGCGCGCTCGAACGCGAAAACGGGCGGCGGCAAACGGTAATGACCGGCCTCGGCGCGACCCCGGCGGACGATGTGACCGCGCATCTGCGGCTGGCGGCGGACAGTTTTCTCGTCCGGCGCGGGTTCGTCGAGGAAGCGGGCACGACGGTCGTCGCCGGCTACCCGTGGTTCACAGACTGGGGGCGGGACTCGATGATCGCCCTGCCCGGCCTTTGCCTGACGACCGGGCGCGAGTCCGACGCGGCGGGCATCCTGCGCACTTTCGCGGCGAGCGTCAGCGAAGGGATGCTGCCCAACCGCTTCCCGGATAGCGGCGAGACGGCGGAGTACAACACGATTGACGCGACGCTCTGGTTCTTCCGCGCCATCGAGCAGTATCTGGACGCCACCGGCGACCGCGCCCTGCTCGCCGATCTCTGGCCGACGCTCGTGGAGATCGTCGCGTGGCACCGGCGCGGCACGCGGTACCACATCCATGTGGACCCGGCAGACGGGCTGTTGTACGGCGGCGAAGCGGGCGTGCAACTGACGTGGATGGACGCCAAAGTCGGCGATTGGGTCGTCACGCCGCGCATCGGCAAGCCAGTAGAAATCAACGGCCTGTGGCATCACGCCCTGCGGCTGATGGCCGGGTGGGCAGCGGAACACGGTGCGGACGCCGTGCCCTATACCGCCGCCGCCGATGCCGCCGCCGCCGGGTTTGTCCGGCGCTTCTGGGACGCTGAGCGTGGCTACCTGTGCGATGTCGTGGATACACCAGACGGCGACGATCCCGCGCTGCGCCCGAACCAGTGCATCGCTCTGATGCTCCCGACCTGCCCGCTGCCGGACGCGAGCGCCCGCGCCGCGCTTGCTGCTGTCACGGAGCAATTGCTGACTCCGTACGGTCTCCGATCACTCGCGCCGACCGACCCGCAGTACATCGGCCGCTATCGGGGTGGTCCGGTCGAGCGGGACGGCGCGTACCATCAGGGGACCGTCTGGCCATGGCTGCTCGGGCCGTATGTGGATGCGTTTCTGCGGCTCGGCGGATTACGATCGCAAGCTCGCGCCCTGCTCGGCCCGCTCGTGGATACGCTGCGCATGGCGGGCATCGGCTCGCTCAGCGAGGTCTTCGACGCTGACGCGCCGCATGCCCCCGGCGGTTGCCCGATGCAGGCGTGGAGCGTTGCCGCCCTCCTGCGCCTCTGGCTCATCACCGGAGCGGACGCTCAACCCGCCACCACGCCCGATGTCTCGACAAGAAGTGTCACGACGTAAGTTCAACCACAAAAAGAGAACCCATACGGCCGGTGGGGAGGAGGAAGCGGGAACGCCGGCCGTATGCGGTTCTATTGATTGATACAATGGGCGACACGGATCGGATCACTGCGAATAATACGTCGGCACTGGCCACGGCTGAGAGGAAAGGATACGCGGGCCGGTCGGTTGCGAGCTGCCATTGCGCGGCTCCTGTGTGATGCCGCACTGCACATACGGATGGCTCATCTGCGGCACGTCCAACCGGACGACCGCAGACCCTTTCGCATCCACCGAAAAAGTCGTGATGCTGACACGCGTCTGGTCATCGAGCCGGAACCAGAGTTGGTACGTCTGATCCGGCGGCAACTGCGGCAAGCGCCAAACGGACATTGCTGCCTGCTTGCGGTCGGGCGTGAGGTAGATGCGCCCGGAGGCGTCCGGTGCGTCCGGCTGCGGCGCCATCGCATACGTCACCAGACCTGGCTGGCTCAGGATGTCCGAGATCGGAGTATCGACGCGTGCTGGAGGCGGTGCGATGCGCGCCTGCAAGCCGATATTCCAAAAGAGCAGAAGCAGAAGCGCGCACGTCGCGATCGCCGAGAGAAACCGATAGCGGATGGGCGGGAGCGGCAGACGATGGCGACGTGCTCGCTCGCCCCGGATGGTGCGGAAAACGCCCTCGCGCAGAAAGGGTGGCAGTTCGCTCGGCGCGGCGGCATACGGGAGCATGCCCACGATGGAACGGTACTCCTCGCACAGGGCATTGGCCGCCGGATGCGCCGCCATATAGGCGACGACCGCCGCCTGCTCGTCGGGCGGCAAGGCTTCCAAAGCATAAGCGGCGATTGCCTCGACCATCGCGTCCGGGATCGCGGCGGGCGGCGGGATGATCGGCTCGTCGTTCATCGCGCCGCCTCCTCCCCGTGCTGCGGATAGGGACGAAGGGTGTGAAGGCGCGTCCGCAGCGTCTCCATCGCCGTCCGCATCCGCGACTTGACGGTGCCAAGCGGTTCGCCCATCTGCGTGGCGATCTGCTGCTGCGTCAGGCCGCCGAAATAGGCGAGTTCGATTGCCTGTCGCTGTGCCAACGGCAGCGTCGCGACCGCCTGCGAGATGACGTGTGCCAGCACGATCTGCTCACTCGTGTCCGGCTGCGACGGTTCGGGGAGCGTGCCGCCATCGCTAATGAACGTCCCGTCGGCGACCTTCGCTTGCCGCTGGCGGCTGCGGAGGACATCAAGGGAGCGGCGGCGGGCGATGGCGAAGAGCCACGCGCCGAATGCCCCGCGCTCGCGGTCGAAATCCTTCGCGTACTTCCAGAGCCGGAGAAACGTGTCCTGCGCCACTTCCTGCGCCGTCAGCCGATCCCCCGTGATGCGGAGGGCGAGCGAGTAAATCGAGGCAGCGTAGCGGTCGTACAGCGTCCCGAGCGCGATCTCGTCGCCCCGCGCCACGGCGGCAACGAGCGCCTCATCCGTCGCGGAGACGCCGCTCGCATTGATGCTGTTCCGCGCGACGGCCCGACCCACCGCGCCATC
>JALYXG010000232.1 GCA_030947205.1 Chloroflexota bacterium | reverse complement strand
GCAGCGCGCGGTAATCCTGGTTGAAGGCGCCGAATCCGCTCACCGTGTACGGCTCCGGGCAACGCAATTCGACGGCGCAAAGGGCGGTGCGCGCCCGCCCGTGCGCGCTCAGGTGTCGCTCCGCCGCAGCAAATCCTTGCTGGTAGGGCAGGGGGGTTTGGAAGATCGCGTGGACGATCTCATACCCCGGCATCGCTGCCACACCGCCCGAAAACGGCGCGCTCGTCGTGATGCGCGGGTCCGTCGCCAGTGGCAGGAACTGATAGTTGCCCGTTGGGTGCTGCATAAGTGGCATTGTTCCCTCCCTTACACCGATATTCATTCGAACTCATACCGTTACGGCCGGAGCGGCGCGCCCCAGATGACACCGCCGGTCACTTCCAACGCGAGCCTGCCGTCGGTCGCGTACGGGCCGACGAGCGCACGTACCGCCGCATCGAAGGCGTTTGCCGCGTCGTCCGTCATCCGCTCGCGGGAGAAATCGCTGTGCGAATGCAGCTCCTCGATGTAGTCCTCGACCGATTGGCTGAAGGCGACGGGCTGGGTCCGTCGCTCGTCTATCGTGCGGAACAGCCCGCGCCCGGACAACTCGTCGAGCAGACGAAATTCTTCGCGCTCCTGCATCGTCGAGAACCGGCGCGCCACCTCACGCATCTCGGCGTGCCACGGCGGGCGCGTCGTCGCGGCGTTGACGAGCGCGAGGACGCCGTGCGGCGTCAGGAGGTCGTGGAAGCGGGGCAGCACAACCTCCCAGTCCATCCAGTGTAGGCTCACCCCCGCAGTAATCAGTGCATACGGTGGTTCCAGTTCCGCCTCCTCGATGCGTGCGTGGAGCCAGTGGAGGTTCGGGTGATCGCCACCGGGCAAGCCTTTGCCCAGCGCGATCATCGGCATGGACCAATCCACGGCGTCCATCCGATCAACACATCGCACCAGTTCCCGCGCGATCAAGCCGGGGCCGGTGCCGACATCGAGGACCGCACGCGGCGCGTCCGTGACGAGATCGGCGAGGATCGTGAATGTTTCGGGCGGATAGGGCGCACGCAGCAGATAGGTGTCAACGATGCTCTGGTCCTGAAAGCGCGCCGCGTTCGCGGGAGTGAGATGCGCGGGTCTCGGTCGCATGGAGCCTCCGTTCGTTCGTCGAAGCGCCGGTCGGCATTGTATGCCGACCAGCGCAGGAGCGACAGGGTTGCACGCGCAAAAATGCTCGTGTGTGGGAGCATCCTGATCGAGTCGCGACTCGACCGCAAAGTACCTGCCCCGCGAACATTGCGACGGAACACCCTGGGCCAGGTGTTACTCCAGGGCAACAGGATCGTCAGCGTCGTGCCACAGGGCCCGCATCTCCGCACAATTAGCCAGCAAAAAGGCAAGTGTGCCCTGGGCTTCGACGTAGCCCTCCTTCAACACGACGATGTGGTTGGCGCGGCGCAGTGCGATGCGGCGGTGCGAGACAGCCAGGCACGTCATGCTGTCCGGAGGGCGCTCGCCGCTGGTGAACAGACGCTCCCACAACACACGCTCCGTCTCGACGTCCAGCGCGCTGGACAGGTCATCAATCACCAGCAACTCGGCGCCGCGCACCAACATGCGCGCCGCCGCCGTGCGCTGCACCTGGCCACCGGAGAGCTTGACGCCGCGGGTGCCCACCGACGTCTCCAACCCTGCCTCCAGCGTCTGCACGTCGTCCTCCAGAACGGCGCCCCGCACGGCGGCGACCAGGGCCGCCGGGTCGCCGGGTAGCCCCAGGAGGATATTCTGCTTGAGGGTCTCGCTGAACAGGCGCGGCACTTGCGCCGTATACGCCGCGCGGGGCGGCACAAGGAAGGAGGCCGCGTCGTCCACGACATCGCCGTTCCACCGGACCTCGCCCGCCTCCGGGGGCAGCAGGCCCAGGAGAACCCGCAGGAGCGTTGTCTTGCCCGCGCCGACGCGCCCCGTCACGACCGTCAGGGTGCCGCGCGGCAGACGCAGGTCCACTGCGGCGATACCGCGCCCCGACTGCGGGTAGCGATAGCTCAGCCCCCGCGCCTCCACGAGGACCAACCGGTCGGTCACACTGCGCGCTGGCGGCG
>JALYXG010000225.1 GCA_030947205.1 Chloroflexota bacterium | reverse complement strand
GCTCACGGGTGTCGCCTTCGGCCTCCTCGCCTCATATATTGTCGGCAAGACGTGGAAGACGACGATCGTCTCGCCCGAATCCGTTTTTATCGCCGTCTTCTTCGCCTGCGCGACGGGGTTGTTCTTCGGGGTCTACCCCGCGCGGCGCGCATCGCGCCTGAAGCCGATTGACGCGCTGCGATACGAGTGAGGGAACCTCATCCCCCCAGCCCCCTCTCACTGCCCAGAGGGCGCCCGCGATGGAGAGGGGGAGCGATCTTCTGAAAGTCGCGACGTACAGCGAACATCATGGCAAATCGCGTGAGTCACCCCTCTCCATCGCAATGGAGAGGGGCAGGGGGTGAGGTTTCCCGATGAAGGCACTCTCGGGCGAGACACGGGCGGAGCACCTGCGGCAGATGGCGGCGGGGCGGGTGGATGTCTGCGTGATCGGCGGCGGAATTACGGGTGCGGGCGTCGCACTTGAAGCGGCCTCACGCGGGGCATCCGTCGCGCTGATCGAGCGCAAGGACTTCGCGAGCGGCACGAGCGGCTGGTCCACGAAACTCGTGCATGGCGGCATCCGCTATTTGCCGCAGGGGCAAGTCGCGCTCGTTCGGGAGGCGTTGCATGAGCGCGCGACGCTGCTGAGGATCGCCCCGCACCTCGTCTGGCCGCTCGCCTTCGTGCTGCCGATCTACGACACGACGCGCCGCCCGATTGGCGTGCCCATTTCGCTGCCGCGCGGATACGGTGTTGGGATGGCGATGGAGATCGGCCTGACCGCGTACGACCTGCTGGCGGGCAAGGAAAAATCCGCCCAGGGGGCACCCGCCCGCCACCGCCATATCCCGGCGGACGAGGCCGTGCGCGATGTGCCGGGCTTGAAAACGGACGGACTCAAAAGCGCCTTCGTCTACAGCGATGCGGGCACGAACGATACGAAACTCGTCGCGACAATTGTCCGCACCGCCGTCGAGCAGGGCGCGCTGGTCGCTAATTACACCGAAGCGACGGGGTTTGTGCAGGAGAATGGTCGGATCGTGGGCGTCGAGGCGCGAGACACGATCACGGGCGAGGCGTACACGATTGCGGCGCGGCATGTCGTCAATGCGACGGGCGTCTGGGCGGAGCGCGTCGAATCACTCGGCACGCGCGAGCCGCAGGTGCAGGTGCTCCCCGCGAAGGGAATTCACCTCGTCGTGGATGCCGCGAAAGTCGGTGTGACGAACGATGCCGTCGTGCTGCCGGAAACGGAAGATGGGCGGCTGATCTTCATCGTGCCGTGGCAGGGGCGTGCGGTGATCGGCACGACGGATACGCCCGGCGGCGACATCGAGCGTCCCCGCGCCGACGCGGACGAGATCGCCTACGTTCTCCGCACGGTGAACGGCTCGATCCGCTCACACCTGACGGAGGCGGACATCATCAGCACCTACGCGGGGTATCGCCCACTCGTCCGAGCGCGGGACGGCGCGAAATCCGCCGCGCTCGCCCGCACGCACGCCGTGCTTTCCGCACCGAACGGTCTCGTCACGATTGTCGGCGGCAAATTGACGACCTACCGCCGGATGGCACAGGAGACGCTCGACACGCTCGAACTGCATGGCCTCAACATCCGCGCCTCGGTGACCGATCACCTGCCGCTCGCCGGGGCGGACGGCTACGGTCACTGGAAGCGCGTCTTCCCGGCGGAGGCGGCGCGGCGCGAGCTGGATGCCGATGTCGCGGCGCATCTGCTTCAATCCTACGGCGCGGACGCGCCGCTGCTGTTGGCGATGGTAGACGATGATGCGCTGCTCGCCGCCCGGATGGCGCCCGATCTGCCGGTGATCTTCGCGGAGACGCGCTTCGCCGCGCGCTACGAGATGGCAATGACGGTGGAGGACGTGCTCGCCCGCCGCACCCGCCTGTCGCTGATTGACCGCGCGCATGGCTTCGCCGCCGCGCCGGATGTGGCGGCGATCCTCGGCGACGCGCTCGGCTGGGACGCGGCGGAGCGCACGCGGCAGGTCGAAACCTACCGCACCACCGTCGCCGACCTCCACATCCCCGCGTCGGCGAGCGATTCCGACGTCGCGATGGCTACGATGCGGTAATTTATCCACCACATGTGGACCGTTTTCATCAGGCGAACCCTGTTGCGATGACGCGCCGCACACACTATTATGGTAATGGATGGGAATTTGTGTTGTCCGCGTCGTGGCCAATAGATTGGCGGCGACGAAATTGGAAGGAACGGTACATGCGCACGACGATCACCCGGCGGACGGTCCTTGCGGGGACGGCCGCGAGCGCGGCGGCGGCACTGCTCGCG
>JALYXG010000217.1 GCA_030947205.1 Chloroflexota bacterium | reverse complement strand
AAGATGTTTCGTTCCGCCCGACTTAGATCATTTTGATGCACCTTGCGACGATGGGGCATCTTGCTACAATCCCCGTACGGCACGACGGTTCGGGCGTTTGAGGAGGTTCGCGGTGCGAAGGGCGCGGAAACCACGCTTCAGGGTCGCACCGTTTCCGGAGGGAGCAGGCACTTGCACGTAAACGGCACGTACACCTTCAAGGCAGACAAAGAGGCCGTCTACACGATGATGATGTCGCAGGACGCACTGGCGCACTGTTTGCCCGGCTGCGAGAACATGGAAGTGATCGGCGAAGACAGTTATCGGGCAACGCTGAAGATCGGCATCGCGGGCATCAAAGGAACGTATACCTGCACGATCAAGACGACCGACAAGGTCCCGAATGAGACATGGACATTGACCGTCGAGGGGCAGGCGAAGACCGGCAACCTCAAAGGTGTCGGTCGCTTCTCGCTCGCCGACGCGGACGGCAGCACGGAACTCACCTATGATGGCGACGCGGACATCATGGGGCCGCTCGCCGGGATCGGTCAGCGGATGCTCATGCCGGCCTCGCGCACGATTATCGGCAAATTCTTCGAGTGTATGTCCGGCCAATTGCCGGGATCATCGCAGTAATCTCGACGCCGGGTCGCGTGACCGGGCGATTTCGACCGCGTTGTAGATGCATCGTAGAGGGGGTGACGCAGTGAAAGTCTCCATGACCGTCAACGGCGACCAGTACTCGAACGACGTGGAGCCTCGGCTTCTCCTTGTCCATTATCTGCGCGAAGTGCTTGGCCTCACCGGCGCGCACATCGGCTGCGAAACGACGCAGTGCGGCGCCTGCACGGTGATGGTCAACGGCGACTCGGTGAAATCCTGCACGATGCTCACCGTCCAGGCAGACGGCGCGAACGTGCTGACGATTGAGGGCCTCCAGAAGGATGGTCAAATGCACGCGATCCAGGAAGGCTTCTGGGAGGAGCACGGCTTGCAGTGCGGCTACTGCACACCGGGCATGATTATGTCCACGCTGCAACTGCTGGAGCGCAATCCGCACCCGTCCGAGCACGAAATCCGCGAAGGGTTGCAGGGCAATCTTTGCCGCTGCACGGGCTACCACAACATCATCAAGTCGGTCCAGCATGCCGCCGAGCACATGAAGGAAGGCGCGGTCGCCGACTAACGAGCGCGATCCGGGACATTCGCGTTTCGCTTTTCGCTTCTCGCTGCATGCATCATCGCGGGTGAAAGGAACGACCGATGGTACTCCCGAAACTGGTAGGATCGCCGATTAAACGGCGCGAGGACCCCCGATTGGTCGCCGGGACGGGCACCTACGTAGACGACCTGAAACTGCACGGCACACTGTATTGCGGCATCGTGCGGTCAATCTATGCCCATGCCAAAATCAAGAGCATTGACACCGAGGCGGCACGGCAGCATCCCGGCGTCGTCGCGGTCGTGACGGGCGAAGACCTTAAGGCGAGCGGCGTTGGCACGCTGCCGGTCGCCCATCGCTTCGGCGAAGGATTGAAGGTGCCGCCGCGCTATCCGCTCGCGGTCGGCGAGGTCAACTTCGCGGGCGAAGCGGTTGCGGCGGTCGTCGCGACGGATCGTTATATCGCGCGGGACGCCATTGACCTCGTGCAGGTCGAGTATGAGCAGTTGCCCGTCGTCGTTGATGTGGACGCCGCGTACGCGGGCGCGCCGTACGTCCATGAAGAGTTCGGCACCAACGTCGCGTTCGAGTGGAAGTTGTTCAACGAAACCGGCCCTTCAATTGACGAGGCGGAAATCAAAGTCTCGCAGCGCATGGAGAACCAGCGCCTCGCCCCCGTACCGATGGAGGGCCGCGGTGTCGTTGCCGACTACGACAAGGGCAAGAAATCACTCACCCTTTGGACTTCGACACAGATTCCGCATCTGCTGAAGACCTTCCTGAGCCTGCTGATCGGTATGCCGGAGCATCATGTGCGCGTCATCGCCCCCGAAGTCGGTGGTGGATTCGGCCAGAAGCTGAATGTCTATGCCGAGGAAGGGATCGCGTCGGCGCTCTCGATGAAACTCGGTCGCCCGATCAAGTGGATCGAGTCGCGTGGCGAAAGCATGGCGAGCGGCACCCAAGGGCGCGGCCAGACGGATTATGTGGATGTCGGCGCGACGAAGGACGGCAAGATCACCCACTTGCATGTCCACATCCTCGCCGATCTCGGCGCGTACCATCAGTTGCTCACGCCGATCATCCCAACACTGACGGGGCTGATGCTCACCGGGTCGTACACGATCCCGAACCTCCAATGTACGGTCCACGGCATGTTCACCAACAAGGTGCCGACGGACGCTTACCGGGGCGCGGGGCGACCCGAAGCGACGTACCTGATCGAGCGCGTCTGCGATCTCGTCGCGCATGCGAGCGGCGTTGATCCGGTCGAGGTGCGGCGGCGCAACTTCATCGGCGCGGACAGTTTCCCGTACACTACGGCGGCCGGCCTCGCCTACGATAGCGGCGACTACCCGCTCGCGCTGGACAAGGCGCTCAGCCACATTGACTATAACGGCTTCCGTGCGGAGCAGGCAGAGTCACGGAAGAACGGCAAGTACCTCGGTATCGGCTTCAGCACCTACGTCGAGGTCTGCGGCATGGGGCCGTCCGCCGCGATGCCGGCCGGTTTCGGCTGGGAAAGCAGCACCGTCCGCGTTGACCCGACCGGCAAGGTGACGGTGACAACCGGCGTCTCGCCCCACGGTCAGAGCCAGGAAACGACCTTTGCCCAGATCACCGCCGACGAACTCGGTATCGGCATAGACGATGTCGTCATCGCCCACGGTGACACGGGCGGTTCGCCGTACGGCGTCGGCACATTCGGCTCGCGCGGCACCGCCGTCGGCGGCGCGGCGATGATGCTCTCGATTCAGAAGGTGCAGGAGAAGGCGAAGCGGATTGCCGCTCACATGCTCGAAGCGTCAGTGGACGACATCGTCTTCGAAAACGGCAAGTTCGGCGTCAAAGGCGCGCCGGAAACGGCGAAAGCGCTCGGTGAGATCGCGTGGATCGCCTACACCGGGGATACGATCCCCGCCTCAATCGAGCCGGGCCTGGAGGCGACCTCATTCTTCGAGCCACCGAACTTCACCTATCCCTTCGGCACGCACATCGCGTTTGTCGAGGTGGACGCCGATACCGGCGAGGTCGAGTTGAAACGCTATGTCGCGGTGGACGACTGCGGACGTATCATCAACCCAATGGTCGTGGATGGTCAGGTCCACGGTGGCCTTGCGCAGGGCATCGCTCAGGCGCTCTTCGAGGAGGTCGTCTACGACGATCAGGGGCAACTCGTCACCGGGTCGCTGATGGATTACGCGTTGCCGACCGCACGCGGTCTGATCTCGTTCGAGACCGATCATACCTCGACGCCATCGCCCGTCAATCCGCTCGGCGTCAAAGGTATCGGTGAGGCGGGCACGATCGGCAGTACACCGGCAGTCGTCAACGCGGTTATTGATGCGCTCGCGCCGTTCGGCGTCACGCATATTGACATGCCGCTACGCGGCGAAAAACTGTGGCGGATCATGAAGGGGAAGTAGCCAGGAGTCGGTAGTCAGTAGTCAGAATGGATCAAATCCGCTGATGACTGACAACCGACTCCTGGCCACTGACAACTGACTACTGGCTACTGGCTACTGACGATGAAGGAGGGGATCATGCTTCCAGGGGAATTCGAGTATCACCGTGCGGGCAGTGTGGATGAAGCGATCAAGATGATGCAGCAGTTCGGTGGCGACGGTAAGTTCATCGCGGGTGGGCACAGCCTGTTGCCGTTGATGAAGCTGCGCCTCGCCGAACCGGCGCATTTGATTGACATCGGGCGATTGCCTGACATGGCGTATGTCCGCACGAACAATGGTACGGTGTCGGTCGGCGCGCTGACGACGCATTATCAGTTGGAATCCAACGCGGACCTCGCGAAGTCGGTGCAGATCATCCCGGAGGCGGCGGCGCACATCGGCGATGTGCAAGTCCGCAACCGTGGCACCGTCGGCGGCAGCGTCGCACATGCCGACCCGGCCTCCGATCTCCCGTCGGTGCTCGTCGCGCTCAATGCGGAGTTCGTCGCGAAAGGGCCAAAGGGTGAGCGGACAATCAAGGCGGCGGACTTCTTCGAGGACTTGATGACGACCTCACTCGGTGAGGATGAACTGCTCACCGAAATCCGTTTTCAAGCGCCGCAAGGAAAATCCGGCAGCGCATATGAGAAGCTGGCGAACAAAGCGTCGCATTACTCGGTCGTTGGCGCAGCGGCGATTGTGACGCTCGGGAGCGACGGCAATGTGCAGGACTGTGCGGTCGCCTTCTCCGGCGTCACCTCCCGCCCGGTGCGTGGCACGGGTGTCGAGAATGCGTTGAAGGGCAAGGCCCCGACAGCAGAGAACATCGCTGAAGCGGCGAGCCACGCGGCGGAAGGGATTGACTACGCCTTCTCCGACATCCACGCGTCGGACGAGTACCGGCTTGCAATGACCAAGGTCTACGCGAAGCGGGCGCTCACCAAAGCGGTCGAACGGGCACAGCACGGCTAACACCCGTCCCATCCCCGTGGTACACTTGGAAGCCCGGCCATGGGATGGAATGGTCGGGCTTCTCTGCGCGTTATCATCGAAGTGAGGGAAGATTGGCGGCCCGGCTCCGCGACGCGGCGGACCGGGGAAACGGACGGGAGCAACGGTGGCGGCAACGATTGATTCAATTGACGGCATCCAGCAAATATTGCAGGAGCACCGCTACGTCGCGGATCGCTCGCTGGCAACGACGCTCTATTTGGCGTTGCGACTGCATAAACCGATCCTGCTCGAAGGCGAGGCCGGCGTCGGCAAGACCGAGATTGCCAAGGTGCTCGCCGACCTGCTCGGCACGCGCCTGATTCGCCTCCAGTGCTACGAGGGCATTGATGTCTCCAACGCGCTGTACGAGTGGAACTACGCGCGGCAGATGCTGGAAATCCGCCTCGTCGAGGCGACGGGTGGCAACCGTGAGGAGACATTGAAGGACCTGTTCGGCCCTGAATTCCTCATCCGGCGGCCGCTTCTGCAGGCGATTGACCATGGGTTCGACAGCGCGCCCGTTCTGTTGATTGACGAGATTGACCGCGCGGACGACGAGTTCGAGGCATTTTTGCTCGAACTGCTTTCCGATTTCCAGGTAACGGTGCCGGAGATTGGCACGATCACGACGGACACCCCCCCGGTTGTCGTCATCACGAGCAACCGGACACGCGAGATTCACGATGCGCTGAAGCGGCGCTGTTTGTACCAGTGGATTGACTACCCCTCGTTCTCCAAAGAGTTCCAGATCGTTACAACCAAGGTGCCGGAGGCGCACACGACGCTCGCGCGGCAAGTCTGCGGCTTCATCCAGGAACTGCGGACGATCGAACTGTACAAACTCCCCGGCGTCGCGGAAACGCTCGACTGGGCGCGCGCGCTTGTGCAACTCGGCTCCGAGCAGCTGGATGACGCGACGGTCGAGGCGACCCTCGGCTGCATTTTGAAGTATCAGGAAGATGTGCAAACGATCCGCGGACCGCGTGCGCACTCGCTCCTGGCGGCGGCGAACGCGGGGGTCGTCGCGGGCGGCGGTGGCGATGGCCGCTGACAGCGCGCCCGCCGGGCTGACCGAAGAGGCGGGTCCGGTGATGCTGGTGCAGGTCGTGCGGTTCGCGCGCCTGCTCCGGTACATGGGCATCAAGGTTTCGCCCGGCCATATGCTCGATTTCCTCAACTCGCTCGAATTCGTCGGCTGGCAGCGGCGCGACGATGTCAAGGCGGCGGGCCGAACGACGCTGATCAGCCGCCACGAAGACCTCCCGCTGTACGACGAGGCGTTCGACGCGTTCTGGCGCGCGACGGATACATCCCAGGGCCACGAAGGGCTGGTGATGGCCGATGACGAGCAACTCAAGCAGCAGCAACCGCGCCGCCGCCTGATGGACGCGCAGCATCGCGACGAAGAAGCGAAGGAGCGTGAGGGCGAGGATCGTCGTGGTGACAAAGGCCGCGATCCGAGCCGCAAAGACGTCAGCAATGCAAGCGAAAGCGACCAGTCGAAGGCTGAGATGGATGTCGTGCGGACATTCAGTTCATCCGAACTCTTGCAAGCGAAAGACTTCGAGACCTTCACGGTGGACGAACTCGCGGAAGCGCGTCGCGTGATGCAGTTGATGCGCTTGCAGGTCGGCCAGCGCCGGACGCGTCGCCGCAAGCCCGCGCGCAATGGCACCCAGATTGACATGCGGCGTCAGATCCGCAGCAACATGCACCATGGCGGCGAGTTCGTCGAACTGACCTACCGCGAGCGGAAGACCAAGAAGCGGCCGCTCGTCCTGATTTGCGACATCAGCGGCTCGATGGAGCGGTACACGCGGCTCCTCCTCCAGTTCGTCCACACGCTGGAAAACAGCCTGGACAAGGTCGAGGCATTCGTCTTCGGGACGCGGCTGACGCGGATCACCCGGCTGTTGCGGCGCAAAGACATTGACGACGCGCTGGACGATGTTTCCAAGGTCGTCCAGGACTGGGGTGGTGGCACGCGGATCGGCGAGTCGCTCCACGCATTCAACTACGATTGGTCGCGCCGTGTCCTCAATCAGGGCGCGATCGTGATCGTTATTTCCGATGGATGGGACCGGGGCGAGCCGGAACTGCTGCGCGACGCGATGGCGCATCTCCAACGCAACTGCTTCCGCCTGATCTGGCTCAATCCCCTCCTCGGTACGAGCGGTTACCAGCCGCTGACGCGCGGGATGCAGGCGGCGCTGCCATATTGTGACGACTTCCTCCCCGCGAACAACCTCGCCAGCCTCCAGGCATTGGCGAAACTGCTCGTCGAGGTGCAAGGACGCCGCCCGAGCAGGCGACAAGGGCGCGATACCGTCGCGAAAGCGGCCGTTGCGGCCCGATAGAAGGGACAAAGGGCATGACGACATTGAACGATGTGCAGCCGCAGGTGGATGAATGGCTCAGGCAGGGCGAGCCGGTTGCGCTGGCGACCGTCGTCAAGGTGTGGGGTTCCGCGCCCCGATCGCGCGGCGCGAAGATGGCGATTTCGGCGTCGGGCGGCATCGTCGGCTCGGTGAGCGGTGGCTGCGTCGAGGCGGCGGTCGTGGATGTCGCGCAGGAAGTGCTGCGCACGGGCCAGCCGCGCCTCGTCTCGTACGGCGTCGCGGACGAACTGGCCTTCACCGTCGGGCTGTCGTGCGGCGGCGAGATTGACGTCTTCGTCGAACCGATCACGGTGAACTGATGGACGTGACGCTGCTGCGTATGCTTGAGTCATCGGTTGCTGCCCGGCGGCCCGTTGCCACGCTGACCGTCATGGATGGTACACACGTCGGCACGGAATTGCTCGTGGCAGACGGCGCGACGATCCTCCACGGCACGAGCGGTAACGGAGCAGTGGACGGCCAACTCGCGGCGATGGCAGCCGAATCGCTCACGGCGCGCCGCACCGAGGAGCGACATTGGCCATCAGCATCGGGTGAAGCGCGCGTTTTTGTCGAATCGTACTTGCCCGCGCCGAGTCTCGTTGTTGTTGGTGCGGCGCATATCGCCGTCCCGTTGACGAAGTTCGCGCAAGACCTCGGCTTCGATGTCACCCTGATTGACGCGCGCGAATGGTTTTTGACCGAAGAACGCTTCCCACATGTCCCGCAACGCATCCTCGCCTGGCCGGACAAGGGGTTGGCGCAGATCACGCTCGACACGGAGACCTACCTCGTCATCCTGTCACATGATCCGAAGTTCGAGGGGCCGGCACTGAAGATGGCGTTACGCTATCCGCTCCGGTACATCGGCGCAATTGGTAGCCGGAAGACGCACGCCGACCGAATCGCGACACTGCGCGCCGAGGGCGTGAGCGACGAAGAGTTGGCACGCATTCACGCGCCGATTGGCCTGGACATCGGCGCAGTTTCTCCCGAGGAGATCGCACTGAGTATTCTCGCCGAGATGCTTGCGGTGCGCTCCGGTCGGCCCGGCGGCTTCATGCAGGCGCAACGGCCGAAGGCTGAGGCGACCGCGTGAGCCAGACGCCGTTGGTCGCGGCGGTCGTCCTCGCGGCGGGCACATCGTCCCGCCTCGGCCAACCGAAGCAACTTGCCCCGATCGCGGGTCGGCCCGCGCTCGCTTATACCCTCGATGCCCTGCGCGCGTCGCGGGTCGCTCGCATCGTGCTCGTTCTCGGCCACGCGGCGGACGACATCGCGGCGGCGCTCGACCTCACCGACGTGACCGTCGTTCGTAACGACAAGTATGCCGAAGGTCAGAGCACGAGCGTATTGGCGGGCGTGAAATCGCTCGGCGACGAAATCGCCGCCGCCCTGATGGTCGTTGGCGATCAACCGCTGCTGTCGCCGTCCGTCGTTGATGCCATCGTCGGCGCGTTCGAGCGGACCAGCGGGCCGTTTATCGTGCCGGTGTACGAGAACGAGTGGGGGAATCCCGTCCTCCTCGCCCGCGTGACCTGGCCCCTTCTGGACAACATGAAGGGAGACACGGGGGCGCGACCGATCTTGCGCAAGCATATGGATATGGTGCTCGAAGTGCCCGTTCCCGGCGCGCTACTCGACGATATTGACACGCCGGATGACTACGCGCGCATCCGGGGACGGATGGAAGGCGCACGGTGAGCGATGGCACGGCCCCGATCTATCTCGATCCGAAGGTCGCAGTTGCGGTGATCATCGCCGATGAGCGCGGTCTGCTCCTCCAGCAACGGGAGATCGAACCGCGCCGGGGACTGTGGACCTTCCCATCCGGGTATGTGGATCGTGGCGAGCAAGTCGAGCGCGCGGCAGAGCGGGAAATACGGGAAGAACTCGGCCTGCCCGTCACATTGACTCACTTGCTCGGCGTGTACTCTGAACCGGGAAATCCGGTGCTGCTGATTGTCTTCACGGGCACCATTCCCGCATCCGCGACACCCGTGATCCAGGAAGCGGAGATTACGGCGATTGGCTATTTCGCGCCTGAAGCGTTGCCGCCACTTGCCTTCGATCACGACGCGCGGATCGTCGCCGATTGGCAGGCCTTCGTCCGCGACGGCAAGGAAGTTCTGCCACAATGAACGCTGAAATCGTCGCGGCAACGGACATTGCTACGGCCTCATTCGCCGGGCGCGTGCTCGCGCACGACATCGAAGTGACGGTCGGCGCTACGAAGATGCGTCTTCGCAAAGGCCATATCCTCACTGACGCCGATCTACCGGCGCTCGTGGCGGCGAATCGCACGCTCCATCTGCTGCGTCTTGAACCGGGTGATGTCCACGAAGATGGCGCGGCGCGACGACTCGCGGCGGCGGTGGCGGGGCCGGGCATCCAAATTGGCGATCCGCACGAGAGCATGATTACGCTCCGCGCGAACGAGCGGGGCTTGCTCGCGGTGGATGCGGATCGGCTGCTGGAGATCAACAGCATCCCCGATATGTCCGTTTGGACACTCTTCGACGCACAAATCGTGCGCGACCGGCAAGCCGTCGCGGGTGTCAAGGTGACGCCACTTGTGACGCGCGACACATTCCTCAATGACGCGGAGCGAATTGCCGGTAGTGGATCACCGGTCGTCGCGATCAAGCCGTTCGTTCCGCGTCAGGTCGGTGTAATTGTCCGTGAGCAACTGCTGCCCGCCGCCGGAGAACGCTTCCGCGAGGCGATCACCCGCAAGGTCGAATGGTTCGGCTCGCGGATCGTCGCGATGGTGCATCCGCTCGACAATGCGGACGGTGTCGCCGCCGCGATGCACGAGCTGACGGCGTCCGGCGCGGATCTCATCATGTGCGCGGGCGTCACCTCGACTGATCCGCTCGACGTGACGGTGCGGGCGATGGATGCGCTCGGCGCGCAATGGGAGAAGCGTGGTGTCCCGGCGCATCCCGGCAGCACCTACTGGCTCGCGTATCTCGGCGCGACGCCGGTGCTCGGCATGGCATCGTGCGGGATGTTCTCGCGCGCGACGGTGCTGGACCTGATCCTTCCCCGCTTTTTCGTCGGTGAGCACGTCACCGCGCGCACGCTCGCCGCGCTCGGTCACGGCGGGCTGCTTAACAAGGGGATGGCCTTCCGGTTCCCCGACTATGCCGGCCCGGAGATTGCCGCTGCCGACGAGTAGACACAGATAAGGAGTACGAGAAGTCGTGAAAACACTCGTCACGGGCGCCGCCGGGTATATTGGTAGCGTCACCACGGAAGTCCTGCTGGCGGCCGGTCACGAGGTAGTCGCGCTCGATAATCTCGAACTCGGCCACCGTGATGCGGTGCATGAAGACGCGACCTTTGTGCAGGCGGACTTGCGCGACCGGGACGCGGTGATGCGGGCGTTCGCGGAGCACCGCCCAGACGCCGTGCTGCACTTCGCCTCATACGCGCTCGTCGGCGAGAGCATGGAGCGGCCCGAGGCGTATTTCTCGAATAATCTCGTCGGCGCATGCAATCTCTTCGAGGCAATGTTCGCCCATAATTGCCTGCGTTTCGTGTTTTCCTCCTCCTGCACGGTCTATGGACAGCCCGACCAGATGCCGGTGACGGAATCATTGCCGCGACGCGCGCTCAACCCGTATGGATTGACAAAGGTGATGATCGAGGAGATGACCGAGTGGCACGCGCAACTGCGCGGGCTTCGAGCGGCGATCCTGCGCTACTTCAACCCGGCGGGGGCGTCCGCGCGGTTCGGCGAGGATCGGGCGCATGAGTCACACCTCGTACCGCTGGCGCTCGCGGTCGCTGCGGGCAAGCGACCGCACCTGACCATCCTCGGCACAGATTACCCAACGCCGGACGGCACCTGCATCCGCGACTACATCCATGTCGTTGATCTCGCCGAAGCGCACGTCCGCGCCCTTGAAGCGCTCGATAATCATGCCACATTGACGCTCAATCTCGGTACCGGCAATGGCGTCTCCGTGCGGCAAATCGTGGACGCGGTGCGCGGCGCGACCGACCGGCCCGTACCCGTCGAGGAAGGGCCGCGACGACCCGGCGGCGCGGACGCGGCGGTCGTCTACGCCGATCCCTCCCGCGCGGCGGAACTGCTCGGCTGGCGCGCGACCCGCACGCTCGATGAAATGATCGCCAGTGCGTGGGCGTGGCGACAGGCACACCCGAACGGCTACGAGCGATAGATTCCGTGCAGGCTATCTGTAGAGATAAACACACAGTCGGAGGCGGCGGGCTTCGGCTTGCCGCAATGAGATTCGGCAGGCTGAAGCCCGCCGCCACCCCAACATCACTCTCGCACGGAAAACTTCAGTGCGCTTGCGCGCCCGGTTCTGGAGTACGCGGCGCCACTTTATCGCCGATTTTGCGTTCGGTGCCCGCGATCAAACGTTGGATATTGTCCGAGTGGTTAATGAGAATCAGGGCGCATCCTGCCATCCCAAAGACGAAATATGCCCACGGTGACCAGCCGAGCAGTGCACCAATGAGCAGCACAACAGGCGCTGAAAGCGACGCGGCAACATTGCCAAGCGACATGTAGCGGGTGAGCAGCACCGGGATCAGGAAGACCGGGAAAAGCAGGATCAGACCAGGCGCCATCGTGAACGCCGCACCCATTGCCGTCACCATACCGCGACCGCCGCTGCGGAAGCCGAGGTAGGGCGACCAGCAATGGCCGCTGATCGCGAGAATGCCCGCCGCCGCCTCAACCCATGCGCTACCCGTCACGTACCGCGCGAGCAGCACCGCGCCGCTCCCTTTCAGTCCGTCGAGGACGAGGACGGCCACAAAGCCCTGCCACCCCAGCAGGCGCAGGACATTCGTCGCGCCCGTCTTGCCGCTGCCGAAATCCCGCACATCCACATGCTTGATCGCTCGCACCAGCACCAGCCCCCACGGCATACCGCCGATGCAGTAGCTCGCGACCAGGACGAGGGCGATCAGCAGGGCGCGTGTCATGGCGCAGGCTCCTGACGGTTCCGAAAGCGCATCCGAATCGGATTGCCGATGAAGCTAAACTCCTCGCGCAACTGGTTTTCCAGGTAGCGACGGTACGAGAAGTGGACATCCTCGGCATGGTTGCAAAAAAAGACGAATGAGGGTGGGGAAACGTCCACTTGCGTCGCGTAAAAGAACTTAACCCACTTGCCCGGCTTGGATGGCGGCGCGTGCTTCTCGACAGCGGTTCGCAGCATCCTGTTTAGCGCCGCCGTCGGGACGCGCTTCTGGCGCTCCTCCATCACGAACAATGCACGTTCCATTACCTGCGGCACGCGCTGGTTGAACTTGGCGGAGATGAAGACTGCCGGGACGTACGGCATGAAATCGAGCGCTTCCGCCGCCGCCGCGCGGTACTGCTCCATCGTCTGGCCGTCTTTCTCCACGAGGTCCCACTTGTTGACGACCAGCACCATGCCGCGCGCCTCATCGGCGACGTACCCAGCAATGTGAAGGTCCTGCGACGTAAACCCTTCGGTCGCGTCCACGACGAGCAGCACGACATCGGCGCGTGTGATCGCCCGCATCGAGCGCAAGACACTATACTTCTCGATGCCCGGCTCGATCTTGCCGCGTCGGCGGATACCCGCCGTGTCTACGAGGGTGATCGTCTGCCCTTCCCATTCGAGTTCGGTGTCGAGCGAATCGCGCGTCGTGCCCGGCTCGTCGCTGACAATGGCGCGTTCCTGACCGAGAAATGCATTGAGCAGGCGCGACTTGCCGACATTCGGACGACCGACAATCGCGATGCGCGGTCCGGTCGCCTCCGCTTCCTCTTCCCGTTCCGGCAAGGCTTGGACGATCGCGTCGAGCAAGTCGCCCGTGCCGCGTCCGTGCAGCGAGGAGACGACAATCGGGTCGGTGAGACCAAGTTCGTAAAAATCCACGGCGTTCGCCGCGCGGGTATTGTTTTCCGCCTTGTTCGCAGCGAGGACGACCGGCTTCGCGGTACGTCGCACCATGTCCGCCACGGTATGATCCGCACTCGTCGCGCCGATATTGGCGTCCACGACCATCACCAGAACATCCGCTTCCTTGATGGCATGTTCGGCCTGTTTGAGCGTGTCCGCAGGGATCGTACTCAAATCGAGTTCCGTGCCGCGGTCGTCCACGATGATGCCACCGGTATCAATGAGGGCGAATGAAACGCCATTCCATTCGACATCCCCATACACGCGATCACGCGTCGTGCCCGGTTCGTCCTGGACGATGGCGCGGCGTTCGCCGATCAGGCGATTGAAAAGGGTAGATTTACCGACGTTGGGGCGTCCAACGACAGCGACAATCGGCTTCGCCAAGGTTCCTCCAGGACAGTTCACACCATGCACGACAAAGGGGCCGCGCAATTTCGCGGATTCCTGAATAGAGTATAGCAGAGGAGGCCAGCGTGCGATTACTCTGCGGTCGAAAGTGCCGAGACGAAGCGATCCATCATGCCGCGATCGAGCAACTCGGTCGCACAGACCAACATGTGGCCCGTCAGAGCCGGGTAGTCCGCGCCGAGATCGTAGCCACCGATCATCCCCGCATCCAGCAGTCGTGCATTCAAGTCCACCGGGGCAACCGGCGTGCGCACGACGAACTCGTTGAAGAAGGCCGTCGCCGGGCCGGAGCCATTTTGCGCCACGCCATCCGCGTTGAGAACGGCATAGCCAGGCAGCGCACCGATCGCGCCGGCCAGGTAATGCGCCTTGTGATAGCACTGCCGCGCCAGCTCGCGCACGCCGCCATCGCCGAGCATCGCCATTTGAATCGTCGCCATCAGCGCGTTCAGCCCCTCGTTGGTGCAGATGTTCGAGGTCGCCCGCTCGCGCCGGATATGTTGCTCGCGCGTCTGAAGTGTCAGGACGTAGCCCGGCCTGCCCGTTGTATCCGTCGTTTGGCCGACGACACGCCCTGGCATCAGCCGCACCAGCGACTGCTTGCACGTCAGCACGCCGAGATACGGGCCACCAAAGGAAAGCCCCGTGCCGAAACACTGCGCCTCGCCGACCGCGACATCCGCGCCGAACGCACCGGGTGGCTTGAGCATGCCGAGCGCGACCGGGTAACTGCTGACGACCAGAAGCGCGCCGACCGCATGTGCCGCCTCGCCAAGCGACGCAAGATCGTCAATTGTGCCGACGAACGAGGGGTACTGCACGACGAGGCACGCGGTTTGCTCGTTCAGCGCGGCGCGGACATCGGCGACGGTCGTCGTCAAGCTGCCGCCGTTCACGCACTCGACGGTGGCGAGTTCGACATCGAGGCCGCTCATATACGTCGCCATCACTTTGCGATAGGCGGGGTGGACCGAGTCGGCCACGACGACGCGTCGCCGTTTCGTACTGCTGATCGCCATCAGCGCGGCCTCGGCGAGCGCGGTCGCGCCGTCGTACATCGAAGCGTTGGAGACTTCCATCCCGTACAACTGTGTCATGAGCGTCTGGAACTCGTAGATGACTTGCAGCGTACCCTGCGAGACTTCCGGTTGATAGGGGGTGTACGCCGTATAGAATTCACCGCGAAAGGCCGTGTGGCGGACAGCGGCGGGCGTGAAGTGATTGTATGCGCCCGCGCCGAGGAAGGTCGGATACCGCACCGCGTCCGCGTTCCGCTCCGCAAGCGCGCCGAGCGTGCGCAATGCCTCGATTTCCGACAGCGCCTCCGGCAGCCGCAGATGTGGGAATCGCAGATCGGCGGGCACCGCCTGCACGAGGGCATCGAACTGCTCAACGCCAATCGCATCGAGCATCGCCCGCCGCTCAGGGGCCGTCGTCGGAACGTAGGACATTGTCCAATCTCCTCAGAAGCAATGAGTGAAGATTGCGCCTCATTGCTCATTGCTCATTGCTCATCACTCATTGCTCGCTAGTGTGCAGTGAATCCCTCATACGCTTCAGCATCCATCAGTTTGTCGAGCGCGGAAGGGTCACTGACGCGGACTTTAATCATCCAGCCATCCTGATAGGGCGCGTTGTTGACGTGTTCGGGTGCAGTTTCGAGGCCAGCATTGACCTCGACAACCTCGCCGGGTACCGGGGTGTAGACATCTGAAACCGCCTTGACGGACTCGACGATGCCGAAGCCATCCCCAATTGCGAGCGTACGACCGACTGCGGGCAGCTCGACAAAGACGATATCGCCGAGTGAATCCTGTGCGTAGGCGGTGATGCCGATTGTCGCGATAGCGCCATCCATGCGGACCCATTCGTGCTCTTCGGAGTAGCGGAGTTCCGTCGGCGTCTCCATGCTATGCATTTTCCTTCCTGGTCGCTTCCGGGCGGCGATAAAACGGCGTGCGAACCTGCTCCGCCGCCACAGGTTGATTACGGATGATGATGTCGAGCGGCTTGCCGATACCCGCGACATCGCGCCGGACGAGCGCGAGGCCGATAGTGGCGTCGAGCGTCGGGGCGTACCCGCCGCTCGTCACGTATCCGACGGTTTCGCCGGCGACGGAGACAGGGTAATCAGCGCGCGGAATACCGCGACCCGTCATTTTGAAGCCGACAAGCCGACGCGCCGGACCACCTTCCTCTTTGATCTGCACGAGCGCGTCCTTGCCCACGAAGTCGTCCTTGTCCAGGGCGACGGCCCAAGAGAGCGCCGCTTCCAACGGATTGATCTCCTCGGTCAACTCATGGCCGTACAACGCCATCTTCGCTTCCAACCGGAGCGTGTCCCGCGCGCCAAGCCCGATGGGCACGAGGCCGTCCGATGCCCCGGCTGCGAGCACCTTCCGCCACAGGTCTACGACGTGATCAATCGGCGGATACAGTTCCACGCCATCTTCGCCGGTGTAGCCGGTGCGTCCGACGATGGTCGGTGCGCCATTGACCGCCGTCTCGACGACCCCGAACCGGGGTAGCGCATCGAGATCGGTGTCGGTCAATTGTTGGACGATGCCGATTGCCCTCGGCCCCTGCACTGCTAGCATCCCGACCTGATCGGAGACGTTCTCGACAGTGCAGTCCATGCCGCTCGCGCGGTGCTGCTCGTGGAGCCAGTCAACGTCTTTTTGTGTGTTGGAAGCGTTGAGGCAGATGAAGAGGCCGTCGGGCAAACGGTAGACGAAGATGTCATCCACCGTTCCGCCCGTTGGGCGGCAAAGGATACTGTATTGCGCCTGGCCTTCGGGAATGCGGTCGAGGTCGTTCGTCGCGACGGACTGGACGAACTTCTCGGCGTCCGGGCCGCTGATGCGTGCCTGCCCCATGTGGCCGAGATCGAAGATACCGGCTGCATTTCGCACCGCCCGGTGCTCCTCGATAATGCCCGTATACTGCAGCGGCATGTCCCACCCGCCGAACGCGGTCATCCGCGCGCCGAGATGCTGGTGCTCCGCGTAGAGCGGTGTCCGCTTCGCCGTTTCCGTGCTCAATTCGCTCTCCATCCTCTGCCACCGCGCTCTATCGCCCCGTCGCCATACCGGCGTATTGTCCGTGTCCACCGGCGTCGCGTCAAGATCGGGGAAGCCCTAACCCCCTGCCCCTTCCCCACGGGGGAAGGGGTGACTCATTGCAGTATTGAGGCGTTCCTGTAACACCCCGATCTCAAGAAGGCTCGCTCCCCCTTCCCACGCCGAGTGACGGAAGGGGGTTGGGGGGTCAGGTTTCCCGGCGACGCGGTAGAATACCAATGGCGTTGAAGCAGCGACACGGAGGGCATTATGGGACGATACGACGACTTACGCGCGCGGCTACGGACAGGAGCCGCGATTGCCCCTTCGATCCTTGCCGCCGACTTCGCACACCTCGGCGACGCCATTGCCGACGCCGAATCGGTGGGCGCGGCGAGTATCCATTTCGACGTGATGGACGGGCGGTTTGTCCCCAACATCTCTATCGGCCTACCCGTCCTGGCGTCCGTCCGTCGTGCAACCTCGCTCCCCATCGAAACACACCTGATGATCGTCGAACCCGAGCGGTACGCAGAAGAGTTCGCCCGTGCAGGGGCGGACATCGTTACCGTCCATACCGAAGCGACCGCGCACCTCAACCGCGTCCTCACGATGATCCGCGACGCCGGAGCCGTCCCCGGTGTGACGCTCAACCCAGCCACGCCACTCGTGATGATCGAGGAAGTGCTCGATCTCGTCGGCCTCGTGCTCGTTATGAGCATCAACCCGGGCTTCGGTGGGCAGACTTATCTCCCCGCCAGCACCGCGCGGATCGCACGCCTCGCCGAAATGCGCGCGGAGCGGGGGTTGGATTTTATCATCGAGGTGGACGGCGGCATCAACCCGACGACCATCCGCGACGCCGCGACGGCAGGGTGCGATCTGATGGTAGCAGGCACCGCTGTCTTTAATACCCATGGCACCGTCGCCGAGAATATCGACGCGCTACGGGCGGCGATGCGTTAGCCGTTCGCTCCAAAGCACATGATGTTGCACGCATATCGTCAGTGACAGCTGTCAAAGGTCACGCCGCATCGCCTCATCCCACCTCAAGGGCGAAGAGTGTCGGCTGTGCAACCGTCTCCTGAGGGGTAGCCCGGGGTGCGTAGTCCGGACGACGCATCACCTTCAGCCATTCTGCGTCGCTCAGCTTCCACAGCGATAACTGTGGCGACTGATACGGCGTCTCGAAGATCAGGGGTGCCTCGACCGCGCGCAGAGACAAGTGGCCCGACGCGCTCTCAGCAGTCGAACACCGACCAGCAGATGTCGTTGCGCAACCGCTGGTCGTCGAGTACGAGCGCGCGAATCGCCTCCGGGAGCTGGTCGCGCTGCCACCGGCACTCGCGTCGCCCTGCGGCCTCGCCCTCACCTTCCGGCGCGGCAGCGCGTGCGGCCTTGATCGCATAGGCGGCCGCACCGAGCTCGTGCGCGGCGACGTGTGCGACGGCCGCAGCCTGGCCGGCAGCGTACGCGGCATGCCGTGCTGCCCCACGCAGGTCTCTGGCCGCGCCCATTGCATGGCCGCCCGCCGTGCGAGCCTGGGACATCGTGATCTCGCCACGCACCCAGGCGCGGGCCTGCTCGATCGCCTGACGCGGTCGCGGGTCCTCAGGCTGAGCCGACTCGAAGCGGTCGAGGACGTGCTCCGCGCACGATGCCGCCCACAGGGCGAGGAGCCGGTGGTCCGCATCGGTGAGGGTCCCACCGCGGCGGATCGTCACGAAACGAGGGTCGCGGTCTTTCGGGAGGATCATACCCAGCACCCCTGCTGCTCGCATCTGCCCAACATGATTGCATCGCTGTGCCGGGAGCCGAACACGGCTTCATGAGCCTGCGATACCACTCCCATTGCCTCCGTGAAACTGTCTCATCCGCGTTCTGTCGAGTGGCGAAGTAGAGGGGCTTGTCCGGCTGATTGACACTATTTGTGCAGACTCATGTGGCTTTGTTCATCCCTCCTGGCGTCATTGCGGGCGCCCTCTGGGCAGTATTGGCGGCTCAGTCAACGTTTTTTAATCGGCCATCGTCTCGGAGGCGTGTTCGTGGGAGACGCCGTGCCGATCCGCGTGATGCTTCGCGAAGAGCAGCGCGGGAATGAGCGCGATGGCGCAGACAATAGCTGCGACCACAAAGGTTTCGCGCAAGACGACCAATGAATAATGGACGGTTTGATCGCCGATGTACGCGAACGTCCGCGTTTGGAATTCCAGGTCCGATTCGCTCGGCATCCGCGTCGGCGCGTTGGATTGGAGCAGCGCGCTCAACCGGCCGACGCCCCAACCGCTGAGGACCGACAAGCCGACCGTCATGCCGATCAACCGCGTGACGACGACCAACCCGGAGGCAACGCCGTAGAACATCCGTCGCACCGCGTTGATCGCCACCGACGCGACGGGGGCGATCACCA
>JALYXG010000204.1 GCA_030947205.1 Chloroflexota bacterium | reverse complement strand
AGGTTTCCCTGTGCCGCGAGGTCTTCGAGCACTTTTGCCCGCGCCTCATGGATCGTCAGGCCGGCGTATGGGCCTGACGCCTCATTCATGCGGCCATCGAACGTAAAAATCGTGATCTGCGGCAGATCGTGCCGCAGGCCGACCTCATGATCGTTCCAGTCGTGCGCGGGCGTCACTTTCACAGCGCCCGTCCCGAAAGCAGCATCCACATGCGCATCCGCAACCACGGGGATTCGGCGACCGAGCAGCGGCAGCACAAGCGTCTTGCCGATCAGGTCGCGGTACCGTTCGTCCTCGGGATTCACCGCGACGGCAGTATCGCCGAGCATCGTTTCCGGCCGCGTCGTCGCGACGGTGATGGACTGGGACGGATCACCCTCGACAGGGTAACGGATATACCAGAGATGGCCGTCTTCCTCGATTTGCTCCACTTCCAGGTCCGAAACGGTCGTCCGATTAACCGGGTCCCAGTTCACCATCCGGTTCGCCCGATAGATCAGGCCACGGTCGTAGAGCCGTTTGAACGTCGTCCGCACGGCCTGTGACGGGCCGGGGTCCATCGTGAAGACGTAGCGCGACCAGTCGAGGCTGAATCCCAGCGAGCGCAATTGATAAAGAATCCGGTCGCCGTAGAAATGGATGTGTTGCCACACCCGCTCCAGAAAGGCGTCGCGACCCAACTGCTGCCGCGTCAACCCTTCTTTCGCCATTTCGCGCTCGACGACGACATGGACGGCGATGCTCGCGTGGTCCGCGCCGGGGAGCCAGAGCGTCGGGTAGCCCTGCATCCGTCGCCAGCGAATCAGCACATCCTCGACGGTGTACATCGCGTGTCCGTTGTGGAGCGACCCGGTCACATTCGGCGGCGGGAGGATGATGACGAACGGTTCCGGCTCGTCGGGCCGCTCGGGCGGCGGCGCGAAGAAACCGCTCGCTTCCCACCACGCGTAGACCGGCCCCTCGACGGCCTTTGGGTCGTACACCTTCGGCAACTCGTCCGCCGCCGTAAAGATCGCCGGCTTCGTCTCTGTCACCATCGCACGCTCCTCAATGCCAGTAGTACCGGCACTCAGTCCTGAGTCCTCAGTCCTCAGTCCTTAAAAAAGAAACGCCCGCCTCAGTGCTGAGGACGGGGCGTGCAATCCCGTGGTACCACCTCGCTTCGGACGCGCGAACGCATCCCTCGCGGTTGCGCAGTAACGGGCGCACCCGTGCGGCGTGAGGCCGCTGGCTCACCGGACGACTTCGACGCCACCATGCCGCAGGGCTTCCACCATCCCCCGTTCGCTCAAGGCGGTGCGGCGTCTACTCCTTCCGGCTCATCGCCGTGATCGTTGACACTAATATAGCAGGCGGCGTCGCAACCGTCAAAAAAGTCGCTCCTCGCCGCGCCCTTTCATGGTAGCATCAAAGGGGAGGGTTGAGGACTCCGGGCGCCCTTTGGGAAGGATGAGGACCGAGCATTGGTCACGACACACATGCACGCCATTCGCCGATTGTTGTTCACTGTTTTCGCGGCAGCGTTTCTCGTGCCCGCATTGCCGCTCCATGCCGCGCCGATTGGCGGCGTTCTCGCAGGGAAAGTCGTTATGAAGACGGCGGGGGCAACCGTGCCAGGTACGCCGCTGACCGTGACAATGATCAATTTCAATCCCGGTCTCTTTCGCGTCAGCGATGAGGCCGCAGACGCGCGCACGACGACCACCGCCCCCGACGGCTCGTTCACCTTCACCGGTCTCGACACGTCGCCTGCCGGTGTGTATCGCGTCATTGTCCAGTACAAAGGCGTCGGGTACGAGCCGCCGGAGCAGGACCTCACCGACGCGTCCGGGATGACGGGCAAATCCCGTGCCATCCGGTTCGGCAACAATGTTAAAAACACGACCGTCGAAATTCCGATCTACGAACCCGTCGTCAGCGACAATCCGGCGAATTTCACGATCAAGAGCGATCAGATCATCATGAATGAGGTGCGCCCGCAGTTTTACAGCGCGCTCGAAGCGCTCCAGATCACCAATCCCGGCGACCGCACACTGGTCGGCGCGCTCAACCCGGACGGCTCGGTCGCACGGGGCGTCCCGATCGTCTTCAGCGCCCCCGCCAACGCGCAGACGATCACGACGAACCGCACCGATCTCATCCCCGCCGCCGATCTGACCGGCACAAAATTGACGCTCCAGACGCCGATTCAGCCGGGCGCGAGCGACCTTACCGCCACGTACGATCTGCCGGGGTCGGCATCGGGACTGGTCTTCACGCGAACGCTCGATTACGCGGCGACGAAGGTGCAGGCGCTCGTCTCCGATTCGCGACAGGCGCTCGCCAGCACGACGCTGCGCAACGATGGGCCGATCCAGGCGCCGCAGGGAGCGACGCCGTTTAAGCAGTTCAGCCTCGACAATGCACAGGCAGGGCAGCAGATTGACCTCACGATCGGCCCCAGCCCTGCTGCGCCGCCCCGCGCGACGACCACGCCAACCGCGTCGAAGAGCGCATTCGACCGCATCCGCGACAAAGGGACGGTGCCGCTCCTGCTCGTGCTGGCCGGCGTCTGCCTCCTGCTCATGCTACTGATCCTCCGCACGCCGGCGCGCGCGGGCGCCAATGGCGGGGCGAATCGCCGTACGGCAGGCAATCGGTTGCCGTCATCGGAGACACCCGTCGTGGCGACCACCGCGACGCCGGAAAGCGCCGAAGCGGACACAGGCCGGGTACGACGGAGCAGGCGGACGCACGGCAGGCCGCACGACTACGATATTGACGACGCGGAACGAGAAATCGAGGCGGCGAACACGGAGGCGGAATCGGGGCCGGGGTCGGGAAGTGGTCGGTCATAAGGCACGGAGCGGAGGGGAGAACGAGGATGGCAGAGGACGAGACGAGAACACGGACGCGCGTTGCACCGGAGGCGATGCGCACCCTGATGGAGCGGCTCTTTATCCGTGTCGGCGTGCCCGCCGAGGACGCGGCAACCGCCGTCGAGGTGCTGATGTTCAGCGACATGCACGCGATTGACTCGCACGGCATCCCCCGGATGCGGATGTACCTCGGCGCGATCGCCGCCGGGCGCGTCAATCTGCACCCAAACATCTCGGTTGTCAGGGAAGGCCCGGCGACGCTGACGCTCGACGGCGACCAGGGCCTCGGCCTCGTCGTCGCGCCGTTCGCGATGCGTCGGGCGATTGAGAAGGCGAAGGAGACGGGCTGGTGTACGGTCTCGGTGCGGGCGAGCAACCACCTCGGCGCGCTCTCCTACTACCCGATGCTGGCGGTCAACGAAGGCTTGGGCGGCATGAGCATGACGAACGCGGCGCCGCTGATGGTGCCGACGTTCGGCACCGTCCCGGTGCTCGGCACCAACCCATTCTCGGTCGCCTTCCCCGGTGGCAACGAGTCCGATCCCTTCCTGCTCGACATGGCCTCGACGAGCGTCGCGTGGGGCAAGGTGGAGATCGCGAAGCGCGAGGGCAAGCCGATCCCGGATCGGTGGGCGATGGACAAGGACGGTGTATTCACGACGGACCCGAACACGGCCGTCGCGCTCGCCCCGCTCGGCAGCGACTACGCGGGGCGCAGCCAGAAAGGCTACGGCCTCGCAACGATGGTGGATTGCTTCACCGCAATGCTTTCCGCCGGGACGTGGAGCATGCGCATCCCCGGTCGCGGGACGGGTACGCACGAGCATCCGGGTACTTGCCACTGCTTAATGGCGTGGCGGATTGACTCCTTCACGGACCTCGAAACGTACCGCGAGCAAATGGACGACATGATGGCGACGCTGCGCGCCACGCCGCCCGCGCCGGGCCACGACGCCGTCCTCGCCCCCGGTCAGCCGGAATTCGACGGCTACCGCGACCGCAGCGTCAACGGCGTGCCGCTGCACCAGTCGGTGCGCGATGACCTGCGCGACCTCGCGAACGAATACGACGTGCCGTTCGACCTTGGCTAAATGTTGCCGGGCCGTGCCAGCGATGCTACGCTGGCACGCGAGCCGGGGCCAGTAGCTCAGCGGTCAGAGCGGGGGACTCATAATCTCTTGGTCGCAGGTTCGAATCCTGCCTGGCCCACCA
>JALYXG010000198.1 GCA_030947205.1 Chloroflexota bacterium | reverse complement strand
GCGCGCCCCGATCGGCAGCCCCGCCAGCAGGTTCTGGGCGAGCGCGAGGTTGTCCGCCTCCGGCAACCCGGCGTTCGAGAGCGCGTACGGCCCCGCGACGATGTGGATTCGCCCCGTGCCGCGCGCCATCGTCGCGACGACTGTCCCATTCTCTGAAGTCGCGCGGGAAAGGAAGCGTGGGTCGGCCTGCGTGGTCGGGCGCACCGTCGCGGGGGATTGGAGGGCAATCATCGCCACCGGCGGGCGGGCAAGCGTCGGGCCGTCCGGGGCGGCGGTCGCGCCCGTGTTCGGTTTCGCCTGGGCAACGAAGAGGTCGAGCGCACTTTGCAGGTTGTCCGTGCCGTCGTCGCCGTCGGTGACGAGCAGGAGCGTGCCGCCGCGCTCGACGTAGCCCACGATGTCCGCCGCGTCCTGCTTGGAAATCTCCTTGATCTGTGGCGCGATGACGAAGAGCGCGGCGAGGCCGTCGCCTGTGAACGGGAATGCGCGCACCCGCTCGACGCCGTATCCTTCCGCCTCCATCCACTGCGAAAGGGCGAGGCTCCCCATCGGCGCGGCGGAAAGCGTCGTGCCGCGCGGCAAGGTCCTCGCGTTCGAGGCGGGCGTCAGCAGTTGCAGCAGGATCGTCCCGACAACGAGTGCGGCGCCGACGGCGATCAGCAGCCAGACGCGGCGCGACAACCGTTTCATGCCGCCACCTCCTGCGGGCCGTCGGCGATCCGGCGAAGATCGTCCGTGAAGCCGCGCGCCCGCGCGTATTCCGCCGCGTGGCAGGGCGCGTCGGCGTAGACGACGGATTCCACGAGGCGCACAAAGGGGCGGAGCGGCTCGACCAGCCACCACTGCTGCCGCTGCACCTCGCGCAGATATTCGCGGTCGGTCAGGGCCGGATCGAAGGCGACGAGCTGCCGCGCATCCAGTTCGGTCAGCGTGCCGAGGAAGAGAGCACGGACGGCGGCGCGGTACTCGCCCCCAGCGGCGAGCGTCTCCGCATACTGCCACCATTCCGCCGCCGTCCGTAGCGGGAGCGGGGCCTCTTCGGTTAGCTTTTTCTCCCGCTTCCGCCACCGGCGCGTCGCGAAAAGGACGAGGACGGCGACGAGCGCGAGCGCGAGGATAATCAGCAGGAGCGGCGAGCCGAGCAGGGCGAGAATCCGCGCCACCGGGCCTGCGCCGGGCGTGCTGGCGGGCACATCCGGCGGTTTCACCCGCGTGAGCGGTCGGAACAAGCGACGCAATTGCTCCCCGATCCACGACTGGAAGCGGATCGCCTGCTTCTGCACGACGTTCGGCTCCGCCTCCTGGAAGGCGCGGTCGGCCAGCACGCGGCCGAGCTTCTGACGCGCCTGCGAGTCCGGCGTGGTGGCCTGCTCGTCGGCGAGCAGCGTGCGCAGCGTTGTCAGTTCCGCCATCGCCCGCTCCGTCTCCGGCGGCGTGCGACGTAGGGCGGCGAGCGCGTCCCCATGCGGGGCGGGATAGCGCGTGCCATCCACCGTCACGCCGTCAATCCCGGCAAGGGCGTCCCGCGCCCGCTGGATCGCGCCGTCCCGCTGCGCGCCCGACAGCGATTGCGCCTGCGTCAGCGCATCCCGCGCCACCGTAACGCGCTGCACATACGTCGGCAAATCCACATCAGCCGCATGCACCACATCCGGCAACCAGCCGAGCGCGAAAACATACACAACGACGAGCGAAACGGACAGACGGAAACCGAATTGACGCAGAGGGCGCAGAGAACGCAAAGAGAGAAGAAAAATAGGAGGGAAACAAAACCATTTCCCTTCTCTGCGTTCTCTGCGCCTCTGCGTTAATTCGGTTTCACTCCCGGTATTCATGCGACACCCCGCGCGGCGCGTTCGGCAGCGCCGCGTTGCAGGAGGAGATCAATGTCGAACCCCTCGCGCCGCAGCCGGAGGTCGCTGAAATAGAGCGTGCCGACCGTGGCAGCGATCGGCGCCATCACGACATCCACGAGCGAGGCGACGATGGCGAGCAGCACGACACCCGCGCCACCGCCGAGCAAGTCCTTCGACGCGGTGAACCCGGAGATCAGGAAGCCCAGCCCACCGGGCACCGCCGCTGCGAATAGTCGTAGGATACCGACGACGATCAGCAGCCCCGCAAACCGCCACCACGCACCGCGCACGAGATGGTTGCTGCGCGCGAGCGACCCCCCGGCCCGCCGCCCTTCCAGCACGACCGCCTGCGGCGCAAGCTGCCAACTGACATACAGAAAGAGCGCGAATGGCGTGCCGATAAAGGCGGTGAACGTCGTGATCGCGCCGAATGCGAGGAGTGAAAGCAACGACGCACCGAGTAGCGACCAGTACCGCCGCCGGGCATGGGCGTATGCCGCGCCAAGCGTGCAGGGCTGCCCAAGCGTTCGTAGCCCGGCGATAGTGACGAGCGCACCCGTCCCGAGCGTTTGGATCGCCAACGTCGCGAAAGCGGCGACAACGGCGATGCAGAAAGTCACCATCGCGTTCGTCGTCACGGCGGCGTGCGCACCGACTCGCGCGTACGTTGCGGGATCGAACGGGTTGAACGGCGTGAAGAGCGTCGAGATGAAGGCGGAGACGAGATGCGCGGGGATGACGGTGAAGGCGGCGGCACTGGCGAACAGGCCGATGTCGCGCCGCACGACCCGGACGCCCTCATCCACTAGCGCGGGCACGCTGCGCGCCACGAGACGTGGCGGCGGCACAGCGGGCAGCAGCACCGGCACGGCCGACTGCCAGCCCGGTGGTAGCGGCTGATTCGGGAAGGGCACGAATTGTCCGGTCGGCTGCTGCATCCCGCTCCTTCGCCCGATAGCGCGGGAAAGAACACCCGCGCTCGGCACATCCGGCGGTATTCTACGCCATCCTTCAGGGTAGGACTTACCCAGTTCGCGAGAGAAACTTGGTGGTGGCGGCCTTTAGTCAGCCTCTCTGTAGCAGGCTAAAGCCCGCCACCACCAGGGGAATTGCCCCGACCGCGTAACTCCTATGGGTATCAGCGCGCCGCGATCGGTTGACCACGCTTCATCCGACGCCGGTGCGCGACGAGATCAATCCGCCCATCGGAATCAATCACCAGTTTCGCGTCGAGCGCCTGCACGAGTTTGAGCAGCGTCGTCATCGTCGGTGCGTGATCGCCCCCTTCGAGGCGGGCAATCGCCGTCCGCTTGACGCCGACCATGTCGGCCAACGCCTGCTGCGTCAGCCCCCGCTGTTCCCGCACCCCTCCAAGTGCGTACCCAAACCGGACGTTGCGCAAGGTTTCCTCGTACCCGGCGCGGAACTCCGGATCCGCGAGTTGCTCTTCGCGGAAGAAATCATAGTTCGTCTTCGTGCTCATTACGTTCCTTCCGTCGCGAAGACCTCGATGACGGAACCTTCTTCCATAGGACTTACGCAGTTGGGGAGAGTAACATATTTGTTACAGGACAGCAAGACTGGTCAAGGCATCGCGCCGCAGGCGCCAAGAACCATTGATGACAGCCGCGCGTTGCATCGTTACGGCGAGAGCGGCGGGTGGTTGCCTGGCGAGCGTCGCATTCGAGCATCAATGATCCGGGCGAGCGAATCGTGCGAATGCCAAAACGTGTATACTGCGCCCGGTGGTGAAGGAGGAAGAACGGCGTGCGGAAACGGGGTCTTGATCTGCGCTGGCGTTGCGTCGTCATACTCGCATTGCTCGGTGGCTCGCTGGCGCTCTCGACTGGCGTCCGCGCCGAACCGGATTTCCTCGACTTCGCGTTCCGGCCCGTCTGGGAGCGCGCCGACCTCCCGACTGAGGGCGGCGCGGCGACGCGCACGTTTATCTGGGGGCCGGCGTTGTTCGTCGCGCCGGATGGTCCCAAACTGCCCCGCACCGAGCCGTACCGCGATTTCGAGGGCGGCCTGCGCACCGTTCAATACTTTGAGAAAGCGCGGATGGAACTGACGACGCCAGACAAGGGGCGCGTGACGGCCGGGCTGCTCGTGCGCGAGATGGTCAGCGGCATGCTCCAACTCGGCGACACGCAGATGGAGCCGTACGCCCCGGCGGGCGTGCCGGTTGCCGGTGATCCGCTGAACAATCCCTGCCCGACCTACGCGACGCTCGCCAAGGTTGCCTCGATCACACCGACCGCGAATGGCGCGCCGGATCGCACCGGTGCGGCGATAGACGGCGCACTCAAGACCGACGGCACGATCATCCCCATCGCCGGGGTCGCCGACCCAACAACGTACGGCTACTACGTCCCCGAAACCAAGCACAACATCGCCGCGCCCTTCTGGGCATTTCTGAACCAGCAAGGGACGGTAATCGGGGGCGACGGCAAACTAACGAAGGCCAAATTGTTCGATCCGCCCTTCTTCGCCGTCGGTCTGCCGATCACGGAACCGTTCTGGACCAAAGCAATCGTCGGTGGCAAGGCGCGCGATGTGCTCCTGCAAGCCTTTGAGCGGCGTGTCCTCACCTACACGCCAGCGAACCCGGACGGATTCAAGGTGGAGATGGGCAATGTCGGCGCAGCGTACGCCCGCTGGCGGTACGGCCCCGCCGCCGAACCACCGCCCGTGACGACCGTCGAGCCGAACAATGGCCCGACCGGGTCGCTCCTGCTCTTTTCCGCCCCCGGTTTCACGCCGGACGAAACCGTCGTGCTGCGCCTCACCTTCGCCGATGGGCATACCGTCGAGAAGCCGGGCGGTACGGCGGGTAGTACGGGCGTGACGCGCACCACCCTCGAAACCAACGCGAAGGAGTACCCGGTTGGGGCGTACAAAGCGAGCCTGATCGGCACGAAAAGCAACCTTGTGCGCCCCGGCGACTTCACCCTCGCCGCGCCGCCCGCGAACGGCTTGATCGTGCAGGCACTCCCCGGCAGCGGGGATCCATTGACGGTGTACACGCTCTACGCTTCCGGCCTCAACCCTGGCGACGGCGTCAATGTCTGGGTCAGCGGCCCGACCGGCACAGCGTACAACCTGAACGGCGCACGGACGCAGACGGTCAGCGACCGCGGCACGATCCAACAGACGCTGATCCCGAAGTCCCTGAACGCGGGCGCGCTCATCGGCCCATGGGCCTTTGTCGTGCAGGAAAGCGGCGGCAACGCCCGCCAGGGTTCCGCGCCATTCATCGTCAACACACCACCGAAGGCGACGCTGTAGTGAGCAATGAGCGACGAGCAATGAGCAATGAGTACATTCTGCACGGTTATCACGCGCGAGCAGGGTAATCTGATGCGTCTCATCTCATTACTCGTCGCACAATGCTGAAGTCGTATATACTCCCAGCATTGTGCGTTGTGTCTGCAACGAAGGAGATGCGACATGGGTTTGGGGCGACGACCGCTGGCATGGTTGGTACTCGGTATCGTGACCCTGTTTCTCGTCGGGGTGATCGCGCTTCAGGCGGTGCCGCCGCCCATCCCGCCGACCACGGCGCCGCAGGCTGCGGCCGCCGCGCCCGCCGCCTCCCCAACCGCCGCGCCCGCTGCGGCCGCAAGTAGCGGTGGCCCGAGTACGACGATCAACGCGACGGAGAAGGATTTCGCCATCGCGCTCGATAATTCGTCGGTGCCCGCCGGTTCCGTCACCTTCAAGATCACCAATCAAGGCCCGTCGCCGCACAACATCGCGATCAAGGAACTGAAAAAGACGAGCGACACCTACGACTCCGGCAAGCCCGGACAGTTCACCGTGGACCTGCCGGCGGGCACCTACACCGTCATCTGCGACATCCCCGGCCACGAGCAACTCGGTATGCACGTCATGCTGACAGTCAAGTAACGAGTAGCGCGTAACAAGGGATGTGTCGTTACGCGCTACTCGTTACTTCTCCCCCGGACTCCTCCGCGAGGATGCTGGCGGTGTGGTGGACGGTTTGGCGGTCGCTTGAACCGAGGATGAGTAGCGTCAGGAGCACGGCGTAGATCGGCAAGTGCCCCGCCAATTCTACCCAGCCCAAGTACGGCAGCGTCAGGTTCGACGGCACCCACAGGCCGATGATGACGAGCCGGGGCAGCGCACCGGAGATCAGCAGCAACCCGAATGTCAGTTCCACGACACCCGCGCCGTAGATAAACAAGGCGTCCGAGATGCCGAACGGGCTACCGAGGTTGAAGTTGATCTTCTGAGCGAGAAACGCCTTCGCGATCGTCGGGTTCAGCAACTTTTCCGTGAAGGCGAGGATAGCGAAACTGAGGCCGACGCCCCAGCGAAGCGCGGGGATCGCATACTTGACCAGTTCCGGGTGCGGATGCGTCCGCCGTCCGAGCACCGCGTCCCCCGAAAATGGCCCGCGCCCGATGATGGCAAGGAAGACCGCGATGCCGACGAAGTCCACATGCTCCGGTACGAAACGCGCCGGGATGCCGACGAATGGGCCGAGTACAAGCGCCGCGACGAACAACCCGATCAGGCCGAGCGCGGCGTAACTTGTGAAGACGCCGTAGGCGAGAGCGAGGGCGATCAGGATTTCGGCGAGCGCGAGGATGCCGCTGAGCAGGTTCGTCCGCATTGCGAGGTTCGGCGCGAAGAGCGCGAGATGGAACCCGTTGACAAGCAGCGGCACGGCGGTATGGATCGCCAGTAGGAGCGGCAGGAACGCGTACACGCGGCGCAGTTGCTCCTCACCGACCCCAGCGAGCGCGTATACCGGTTCAACTCCCCGCTGCGTGCGCCAGCTCCGATACCATCGCTCGATCAGCAGCGCCCCCGCGACCGCACTGACGGCAATCAGGATCGCGCCGATCGCCTGCCAACTGAGCAACCGACCCCATTCGATCGGATAGCGGTTCGGATCGGCGACGAACCACTTTTCGTGTGCGGAGACGGGCTGCGGCACGAGCAGTAACATGCCGGCGCCTGCCATGCCGTACCCCATTCGTCGTCGCATCATCGGGTTTTTCCTCCTGCCTCTACATGACACGCACTTCGTGCGATATTTCACAATAGAGTGTACACCTATTCCGGCACGTCGGTTTGCTCGCCGCAACGTGCTGCTCGCCCCATACTACTCGGTGGCGTGTTCATATGTTCGGCACAAACGGTTGGTATAGAATAGACAGTCCGGCATCATGGGTCGGGCATGGGCAGACGCAAAGGAGGCGGCAGGTATGTCGCTCGACGTACGAGAAATTAGCAAAGCATTCGG
>JALYXG010000184.1 GCA_030947205.1 Chloroflexota bacterium | reverse complement strand
CGTCCGGCCCGATGATCGCGACACCAACGGTGCCGCCCTCGCTCGCGCTTGCCACGACCTCCTCAACCTGGCCCCAGTCGATCTTTTCCGCCATTTCCATTTTCCTCCCAGCCATTAAGAGCCCACGACAAAGCCCATTGAGAGCGATAACTACCGCGTAGATCCTCCCCGGTGCTATTTGTGCCGCTCGAACCAGCCGATGATACGCTGGAGCCGGTCGACGCGGTGGAGCGGGCCGCCGTCGCGGCTCATGCCGTGCGGCTCTTTCGGGTAGCGGACGAGTTCGGTTTCGACGCCGAGTTTGTGCAGCGCGTTGTAGACCTGCTCCGCCTGATCCATCGGACAGCGGTGATCCTCCTCCTCGTGCTCGATGAAGAGCGGCGTCTTGCAGTTGGCGATATGGGTGATCGGCGAGTTGCGGGCGTAGACCTCCGGCGCGTCCCACGGCATGCCGCCGAAGTAGTCGCCGAGCCAGAGTGTGCCGGTATCATCCACGAGTGCGAGCGTCATCAGGTTGGAGACGCATCGCTGCGTTGCTGCCGCCCGGAAGCGGTCGGTGTGCGTGACGATCCAGTCCGTCATATAGCCGCCGTACGATCCGCCCGTCACGTAGAGATGATCGGTGTCTATGTAGCCCTGTGCGATTACATGGTCAACTGCCGCCATCACATCCATCATCGGCTTCGTGCCCCAGTCCTGATAGATGCTCGTGCAGAAATTCTCACCGTAGCCTTGCGAACCGCGCGGGTTGCAGTAGACGACAACATAGCCCTGCGCCGCGAAATACTGGAACTCGTGGAACCAGCCGACGCCGTACGTCGCGGCAGGGCCACCGTGGATTTCCAGCAGCAGGGGGTACTTCGTGGCGGGGTCGAAGCCCGGCGGCTTGACGATCCATCCCTGAATCTGCTCGCCCGTGCCGTCGCCCGCCGGGAGCCAGAACTCCTCGCGCCCGCTCGGATCGCGCTCCGCGAGGATGTCCGCGTTCAGTTGGGTCCGTCGGGTTGCCGCGCCGCCGTGCAGCGACTGTGTGTGAACTTCGCCCGGATTCGTCGGCGTAGACGCGCCGTACACGAGCGTCGCGCCATCGCGCGAAATATCCCAGCTCGCGATGGCGTGCATCCCTTGCGTGACCTGGGTCGTGGAGCCGCCGCTGGCCGGGACACGCCAGATTTGCGCCGTGCCATTGATCGCCGCGAGGAAGTACAAATCGTCGCCGACCCACGCGGGCTGGCGGCGGTCGTTCGCGCCCGTGTCCGACATGACGCCGGAGCCGATCGAGCGGTCGAGATCGGTGGTTTGTTTCGGCGCCCCACCCGTTGCCGGTACTGTCCAGAGGCGGTCGTTCACGCCACCCTTCGCCGGGGAGGTGTGGCCGACAATCGCGAGCGTTTTGCCGTCCGGCGACCACGCGGGGCTGCCGTACGCGCCATCGTGCGGCGTGACTTGCGTCAGCGCGCCGGACGCAACATCCACCGTCCACACATCTGACCGCCGCTCGTGATCTTCGTTCTCGCTGCGATTGGCGGCGAGGGCGATCGTCGTCCCGTCCGGCGACCAGGCGATCTGACCGACGGGCATCGTGCCGCTCGTTAGTTGCCGCGCCTCGCCGCCCCCGGAAGGGATCACGAAGAGCTGCTTGCGCGTGTGGTCGAAGAACCCTTCGCCATCATATTTGTACTTGCCGCGAGTGATGATTTTCGGCTTGTCACTCTCGTCCTCGTACTCGACATTGTGGACCGGTTCGGGCACTGACGGGACTTTGCAGAGGAAGGCGATTTCGTTGCCATCCGGCGACCAGATCGGCTCGGAGGCGGCATGATCGTCGTCGGTCGTCAGTCGCTGCGCCTCGCCGCCGCTCGCAAGATCGAGGAGGAAAAGCTGCCCCTTTGTGCCGCGATCCGAGACGAACGCGAGGCGTGTCCCGTCCGGCGACCATGCGGGGTTCGTGTCTTTCTTTTCGCCGCTCGTCACCTGGCGCGCCTCGCCGCCGGTCGTTGGCACGATCCAGATGCTGGAGCGATTGCGATTTGCCTTCCCATCGGGCTGGGCGACGGTGCAGGCGATCTGCGATCCGTCCGGCGAAAGCGCCACATCGTCCACGAAGTGCAGACGGAAGAGGTCGGTTGCTGAGATACCATGTGTGCGGGCCGGTGCGGCGGAAGACATGCCATCATCCTTTCCATTGGCGTATGATGCGCCAACATCGTCACTGCTTCACGCGCGCTATGATAGCAAATGGCGCAAACGTGTCTTCGAGAGGTACCGATGAAACCGATTTCTGCCGCTTCACCCGCGCCGTCCGTCGCCAATGTGTGGTGGCGGTTGCGCGGATATTTCCGGCTGATTCACCCGTTCCCGGTCGCGATGAACGCCGTTGCCTCGGTCGCATTCGCGCTGCTCGCCGCCCACGGATGGCCGGGAATGCGCGCGGGTCTTCTGATTGCGGCGGCCATTATCGGCTCGCAGGCGACAGTCGGCGTCGTCAACGATCTCCGGGATCGCGACCTCGACGCAATCGCGAAGCCGAGCAAGCCGCTCGTCTCCGGGCGGGCCACGGTTCGGGGCGCGGTGTGCGTCGGTACGATCACGCTCCTCGTGGCCCTCGTCGCCGGCTTGGCGATCGGGCGCTTGTCGCTGCTTTTCGTCGTCGCGATGACGGCGGCCGGATTGGTATATGACCTCTGGCTGAAGCGGACGGCGGTCTCGTTCCTCCCGTACATCCTCGGCCTGCCGATCCTGCCAATCTGGGCGTGGACGTGCGTGCGCGACGCCCCACCACGCCTCTGGCTCACCTATCCGCTCGGCGTGCTGGTCGGATTCGGCCTC
>JALYXG010000182.1 GCA_030947205.1 Chloroflexota bacterium | reverse complement strand
GAAGATTCTTTCGAGGCGTTCACCCCGCCCCGCGCCGCTGACCCGCGCACGCAGCGGCATACCGATACCCGCTACGCGAGCGTCGGCGTGCCGCGCGAGCAGCAGGAAGTGCGCCCGTCGTACATCGAGCAGCCGAACTGGGCGACGGTCGGCGTCACCGATACACGGACGCGCGAACGGGGCTATGTCGCGCCGGAGGGCCTTGTCCCGCTCTCCCCCACGCCGAAGACGGGCGCGCAGGACTTCACGCTCGGCGTCATGCCCGCCTTCACGTCGAACCAGACGCACAGCACCGTTGCGGCGCTCCAGGCGGTGGCGCAGGTCGAGAATGAGGTCGAGGTCGGGCGACGGTTGCGGCTCCTCGCGCTCGTGGACACCAAGATGGAAGCATCCTACGTGATGCGCTCCGGCAAGAAGTACAACCTTGTCACGGGCGACGGCACATGGTTCGCGGACAATATCCCCTGCGCGGCGGCCTGCCCGGCGCACACGGACATCTCGCGCTACATTGCCTTTATCGCCGACGAAGAGTACGCGAACTCGTTTGAACTGAACCGCGAGTCCAATGTCTTCCCCGGCTGTTTGGGCCGTGTCTGCGCCCGGCCGTGCGAATCGGCCTGCCGCCGCGGCGTGATTGACGAGCCGATCGCCATCTGCTGGCTGAAGCGCGTCGCCTCCGACAACCGGGATTCGACGCGCCGGGAGCGACCCGTGCCGTCGTCCGGCAAGTCCGTCGCTATCATCGGCGCAGGGGCGGCGGGCATCACCGCCGCGCGCGGCCTCGCCCGCAAGGGGCACAAGGTCACCGTCTATGACGCCCTGCCCGTCCCCGGCGGCATGTATTGGGGCGGCGTGCCGGAATGGCGTCTGCCACGCCACATCATCCAGGACGAAGTGAACCTCGTCGCCGATCTCGGCGTGGACATCCGCCTCGACACCGCTGTCGGCAAGGATGTAATGATCGCCGACCTGATGGCGAACAACGACGCCGTGCTGATTGCGGCGGGCTGCCAGGTGTCAGTCGGCCTCGGTATCCCCGGCGAGGAGCTGGACGGCGTTGAGTACGGTCTGACGTGGCTCGAAGACCTGCACATCGCGGACTGGCAGAAGACGCCGCGCATCGGCAAGCACGTCATCGTCCTCGGTCTCGGCTTCACGGCGATGGACTGCTGCCGCTCCGCCGTCCGCCTCGGCGCGGAAACCGTGCAGGTGCTCTACCGCCGTACCGCCGCCGAATCCACGGTGGAAGAACTCGAACTGCACGAGGCGGAGTACGAGGGGATCGAGTTTCAGTGGCTCGTCACCGCGAAGCGCGTCGTCGGCGACAAAAACGGCAAGGTGATCGGCCTCGAAGTGACGCACAGCGAACTCGGCCCGCTGGACGATTCGGGTCGCCCGCGCGCCATCCCAATCAAGGGTTCTGAAGAGATCATCCCGTGCGACATGATCTGCGCGGCGTACGGCCAGAAGCCCGAATCCGGCTTCCTTATGGGGCTGGAGATGACGAAACTGGACCGGCGTGGCGTACCGATCCTCGACGACAAGTACATGACCGAGATCCCCGGCCTGTTTGCCTGCGGCGACTACGTCATGAACCCGAAGACGTTTATCACCGCCATTGGCGAGGGACACGCCGCCGTAGATGCCGTCCACGAGTTCCTGACCGGCGAGACGGCCATCGAGCAGCAGATGGAGATTGTCGAACTGGACATTGACCAGGTCCGGGCGCGGCGCGGCCTCCTTTCGCAGACGGGCGTCGCGAAGTGGACCGAGGAAGCGATGAGCCGCCGTCTCGTCTGGGGAGACGACTACATTGACACCGCGCGACAGGAGATGCCGACGCTACCGATGGACCTCCGCTACGACCAGGTGGCGGAAGTCGAACTCGGCCTGACGGACGATGAAGGGTTCGAGGAGGCGAAGCGCTGCTTGCAATGCCAACTGAACATCTTCATTGACGGCTCGAAGTGCGTTCTCTGCAACGGCTGTGTGGATGTCTGCCCCGAGGAAGTGATCGAGATGGTCTCGCTCGACCGCATCAACGCGATCGACGGGGACACCGAGATCGTCCAGTTCGCCAAGCAGCAGATGAGCCCCGCCGCCGCCGTGATGATGATGGACGAGGAGCGGTGCATCCGCTGCGGCAACTGCGTCATCTGGTGCCCGACCGACTGCCTGACGATGGGCCACTTCCGCATGACCCCGGACTATAAGATGGATTTCCTCATGGCGGAGGCGGCGGGAGACTAACAAGCAATGAGCAATGAGCAATGAGTATTTCGCGACGTTGCGCGCAGATTTGATTCGGAGGGGCGGTTGTACTTCGGTGCGACCACCATTCTCCATCCTATCCAAGCAGCGGTGACCAGAAAGAAGAAGCGCCCGGAGCGCGACAAAGAGCACATCGCGCATATTTTGCTGCGAATCGAACGCCTCAATTGCGCCGTGTACCGTGCGGGATCGAAGCGAAGGGCCTGAAATGCACGGGACATGGACACGACACGGTATCACGGGGATGCTATCGCTCCCTGCGATCATCCTCTCGCTCGCCTTCGGCGGTATCGTGGACGCGCACACCGCGTATCGCTTCCCAGTGGCTGCGAATGGAACGACCGTCGCGACGCCAATCCCAACCGCGACCGGCACCTCGGCGTCGGTCAAAGCGAGTACGGGCGGTAGCGCACGATGGGGCTTCGTGCTGGCAATCTTCGCCGCCATCGCGATCTTCGTCATCGGCGGCCTCTTTGTCGCTATCCGGGCGCGCGGAGAGTATCTTGGCGAGCAGAGGCGCAAATCCCCCATGCCGCAGGAAGACGAGACCTGAGCACAGATCGGCGGCGTTCCCGCTGATCTGTGATACGATTTGCTTATCGGTTAGACGGAGGGGCGGTTACGGAGACCGTCCCTCTCGCGTTTCAAGCAGGATTGTGCGTGGTAATCAAACACTCAGTACGACAGATCGTCATCGCCGGGGGTGGGTTCGCCGGGTTGCGGCTGGCGCGGCTATTGGCGCGGAATGGGCCACGGACAGACGCGGCGGGGCGACCGGTACGGATCACGCTGATTGACCGACAGCGGGCGTTCACGTACACGCCGCTCTTGTACGAGGTCGCGGCGGGTAAGGTCGCGCCGGAGCACGCGACGACGCCGTATCGCGATCTCCTGTGGGATTCCAGCGTCGCGGTGCGGCAAACGACGATCACCGGGTTCGACCTGGAACGGGGTATTGTCATCACGGAGCAGGGCGAGATGCCCTACGACCGGCTCATCCTTGCCGTCGGGGCGGCGTCCACCTTGCCGCGCGGCAGCAACGGTAGCGGACTGACGGCGCATGCGCTCCCCTTCATGAATCTGCCGGACGCCGAGGCGATCCGCGCGCGGCTGACCGACCGATTCCGTGCGGCGGCGCAAACGGCCGAAGGCGTCACGATTGTTGTCGCGGGCGGTGGCGCGAAGGGGGTCGAGTTGATCTTCGACCTCGCCGATTTCGCCGAGCGCCACCTCGCACCGGAGTACGGCGTCCCACGAGAACGCGTCCGCCTCGTCCTCGTCAATGGCGAGGAGCGGCTAATGGCCGATCTGCCGCCGCATTTCGACCGAGCCGCCCGCGAGGCGATGCGGGCGCGCGGTATCCGGCTGATTCAGCAACGGTTTGTCGTCGGCGCGGACGATCGGCATGTTCGCCTCGATGACGGCCGGACGATCGCCGCGCGCACGTTAATCTGGACAGCGGGGATCGCCGCGCACCCACTCGTTCGCGCCCTCGGCCTGCCACTCGCCGATGGCGCACTGCGCGTCACCGAAAGCCTGCAATTGCCGGGGTTTCCCGCCGTTTATGTCGCGGGCGATTGCCTTTGGATAGGCGACGGGGCAGGCAAACGGCTTGCCGCGACGGCGAGCCTCGCGCAGCAGCACGGGCGCTTTCTCGCCCGCGCTCTCGCCACCGATCTCGTCGGAGCGTCGCTCCCCGCCTTCCGGTACGCGCCGCGCGGCCAGATCATCAAACTCGGTGATGGCGACGCCATCGCGCAAGTCGGCGGTGGGCCGCACGCGCCGCACTTCACCGGGCGTGCCGCGCACGCCCTGCGCGGTGGCCTCGATCTCTTCGAGGTGCCGGGCGTCGCGCAGAAGCGCGGCGCGCTCCGCGACTTCCTGCGGCGGCATCCGGCGGGATGATGGCGAAACGCATCCTCCGCGTACCACGGCTCCGCAGTCAGGTCCGGGGCGAGGAAACGCGCCACGCCACCTGGCTGGAACTCTTCTTCGACCTGATCTTCGTCGTCGCGGTTGCACAGTTATCGAGCAGACTGGCGCACGGCATCCGGTTCACCGGGTTGGCCTCATTTGTCGCACTCTTTCTGCCCGTCTGGTGGTCCTGGATCGGCACGACCTTTTATGCGACCCGCTTCGTCGCCGCCGACGACCTGATCTATCGCCTGCTGGCGGTGATCGAGATGGGTGGGGTCGCCGCGCTCGCGATCAATGTGCGCGACGGTTTCGGCGCGACCGCGACCGGCTTTGCCCTTTCCTACGCGGTCGTCCGCGTCGTCCTCGTGATCCAGTATCTCCGCGCCGGCTGGGCGATCCCCGAGGCGCGCCCGCTCACGAATCATTTTGCGCGCGGTTTCGGATTGGCCGCCGCGATCTGGGGCGTCTCCGTCTTCGTGCCGGGTCTCGCACACATCATCCTCTGCGGGATCGGCCTCGCGGTGGACATCGGCACGCCGCTCTTCGCCGGCCGCCTCCAAACGAACATCTTGCCGGACGATTCCCATTTACCGGAACGCTTCGGGCAGTTCACGCTGATCGTGCTTGGTGAAGGGGCGGCAGCCGTTGTGCTCGGTATCGGCCAGCAAACACTCACGCACTCTGCAGCAATCAGTGCGATCTGCGCACTGATTATCGCCTTCTGCCTCGCGTGGCTCTACTTCGAGAACCTCGACGGCTCCGCGATCCAGGCGGCGCGGGCCGAGGGGCATATTGTCACCTATCAGGTCTGGTTGTACGTGCATTTCCCGCTCGTTGTGGCGCTGACGGCAATGGCCTCCGGTGTCCAGTACGTCGTCACGAACCGACCGGGCGCTGCACTGCCTGACAGCGCCCGGTGGCTGCTCTGCGGCGCGCTCGCTCTCTGCCTCGCGACCATCGGCGCGATCCATTGGACGAGCGCCGCCCCCGCCCAACGCGCCCTTGATCGCGCCCGTACCCGGCTGCGGATCGTTGCCAGCATCCTCATTCTCATCTTTGCTTTCGCGAGCGGGCATCTTTCGCCCGTGCTTATCATGGGCTTTCTTGCTACGATATGTACGGCACAAGTGTTGATAGATTTGCGCAACGATGGCGAAATAGCGGCGCATGGGGAGGTCGAGCCTTCCCACGAAGGAGTAGAACCGGATGGCGGACGCGACCCAGTATGACGGTATCGTGATCGGCTCGGGGCAGGCGGGCGGGCCGCTGGCAACGACGCTCGCCCGCGCCGGATGGAAGATGGCGCTGATCGAACGAGAGCATATCGGCGGCACCTGCGTCAACGAAGGATGTACGCCGACCAAGACGATGGTCGCGAGCGCCCGCGTCGCGTACCTTGCCCGCCGCGCCGCCGATTACGGAGTCCGCACCGGCCCTGTTTCAGTGGATATGTCTG